>JAITOQ010000203.1 GCA_031289865.1 Clostridiales bacterium | reverse complement strand
TTTGCCGCAAAGAGTGACAACGGCAAGGATTTCGGCGCGGTAGCGCGTATCATAAACGACGGCGGCACGACGGTTTTTTCCGATAACGCAATCACCGTCAAGGGTGCGGAAAAAATCACCGTCCTCATAAAGCTCTTTGCTAACGGCAAGCGTGCCGAAGAGTGGAAAAATCTGAAAGCCGAATTGTACGCGAATAAATTGCCCTACGAAAAGTTACTTAAGGAGCACGTTATTCTCCACCAAAAGCTGTTAAACACGGCGGAGATAGATTTGAATGCTACGGATCAGGAAGCGTCGGTCGAGGAGCTGCTTTTAAACGCTAAGGGGAGCGATATTCCGCAAGCGTTGATTGAAAAGATGTGGCGCTACGGTCGCTATCTCTTCGTTTCCTCCGGCGGCAGTCTTATAAAGCCCGCCGGACTTTGGAATAGCGACTACAAGACCGCTCAACCCGTAATTCCCCTAAACGGAGAAATGCAGTTTCTCTATTATCAGGCTCTCACGGGCAATATGAGCAAGCTGCTTTTGCCGCTGTTCGACTACTTTGACAAGGTGTACGACGACCTAAAAAAGAACGCTCTGAGGCTCTACAACGCAAAGGGCATCTTTATCCCGACGGTTTTGTCGCCCGAAACGGGTCTTCCTGGAAATTTTGACCGCGAAACTCTATACTTTACGGGCGCGGCGGGCGTGGTCGCGTTTTTGTATTACGAATACTATCTATACACGGGCGACGACAAGTTTTTAAAGACCCGCGCATTACCGTTTATGAAGGACACGGCGGCTTTTTACGAGGACTTTTTCAAGCTCGGAGAGGGGGGAAAATACGAGAGTATTCCGTCCTATTCGCCCAATGGAAAGGGCGGGAGCGCGGTATATCTGTCCTCCGACGCGGATTTTATCATAGCGCGCCAGCTTTTCTCAAACCTTACGGAGGGCGCGGAATTGACGGGAATGTATTCCGACGAGGTACTCAAATGGAAAGAGGTTATCCGAAAGCTCCCGACTACGGAGACGGAAAACGGCACGGTTAAGGAATACCATATAAACAAGATTGCGGACTTTGACGTCAAGTATTTTCCGCAGCTCTATGCCGTCACTCCTATGCGCGAAATCAGCTTTTCGACGGGCGGCGAGGAGCTCCGACCGTACATAGATACCGCAAAGCATATCTTAGGCGAGGGGCTAAAAAAACAGACGGTTTTGTCGCTTGCATACAACGCCTACAGTATGTTCGGGCTGGGCATGAAAGAGGAGGGAAAGAAGCTTTTGAGCTACATAGTCAAAAACCTCACTCTCAACAACCTCATGACGACGGACGCGGATATCAGAGGACTTGGGATAGGAAAGATTGACAATCTCTTTGAAATCAATATAGGCGGAAACCTCGCGTATTCGCTTGCGGTACAAGAAATGTTTGTATCATCCGACGACCGCTCGATTAGGCTTTTCAGCGGGGTTGCTCCGAACATGCTCCGCGGTTCTGTGACGGGGCTTAGCGCAAAAGGCGCGGTTTCGGTAGACGTGGTTTGGGACAGAGAAAAACGAAAGGGAATTTTTGAGAAAGGCTCGTTTGAAATCACAATCCGCTCCAAAAAGACCAAAACAATCACCCTCTATATTCCCGAATTTTTAAAGGATATCCGCAAATCCACGGAGAATTTAGTCATCGAGAACGGAGTGATTAACGGCGTACACCTAACGGCGGGCAAGGAATACACGATAGACTTTAAGTTGTAGGAAAAAAATGTTTTTAGAACTAACCTCAAATTCCGTACATGAAACGATTATGATTGCGATAACCCTTACAAAAATCCTCCGCAAAGGCGACGTTTTGTTGCTGTCGGGGGATTTGGGCGCGGGAAAAACCCACTTTGTCAAGGGGGTTGCGGAGGGGCTGGGTATAAAAGAGCGGATTGTCAGCCCGACATTCACAATCATGAACGTGTACGAGAGCGGTGCTATCCCGCTCTATCATCTCGACATGTACCGCGTCGAAAACGAAGATGAACTCTTTGAAACGGGTCTCTTAGACTACCTCGACAAAGACGACGCAATAATCGCCGTCGAATGGAACAAATACAAGACCTTCGGTGAAAAACGCGTCTTTGAAATCGAACTCAAAAGAACGGGCGACGAAACAAGGACAATCGTCGTTAAGTTGAAAGATGAAAGTTGAAAGTTGAAAATTTAGGTTGTCACTTCGCTTTAAAAGTAGATGCCATTCTGAGCTTGCGAAGAATCCAAAACATAAAGCCGTTGTTCTCTTGTAGGGGACGATGCCTTCATCGTCCCGTATCCGTAAAAGTTTTTTTCCGCACCTTGCTCAATTTGATTGACAAAATATCAAAAAAAGGGTATATTATTAGTGTTTTATAGATTCTTATTCAAATAGATACTTATAAGAGTTTATCGGCAAACGATTTTGACCGTATTTTATTACATCGGGAGTGAAATATCGAAGTAATTACTGTTTCGACAGCAAAAATACGGTACGGCAACTTTGTTGCCTTATTAATAAAGGGCCAAGACGGTCTCTGTTTTTTTAAGACAGTATGTAAGGGAGCTCCGAGCATACACCTATCAAAACGATTAATAAGAGTAGTAAAAGTAAATTCTTGCTATATAGACTCTAAATTTTCACACCTATCGGGCATTTTCTGCTCCTTAGGCGGCGGCATTTTGTTTTTGATTACGGTGTACCTTAGTTTCGGTACGCCGTTTTTTATGTCCGTAAAGTACAGAGTAATAGAGGGAGAAGAATGGTTTACAACAGACAAAAGAGAGCGCCGATTGTGGATGCATTGATAGAATTTAAAAGCAACCGCGTCGTACCTTTCGACGTCCCCGGACACAAACGCGGAAAAGGGAATCCCGAACTTGCGGAGTTTTTCGGCGAAAAATGTGTTTCGATCGACGTAAATTCTATGAAACCGCTTGACAATCTTTGCCACCCGATTTCTGTGATTGCGGAAGCGGAGGAGCTTGCCGCGGAGGCGTTCGGGTCGTCTCACGCGTTTTTTATGGTGAACGGGACTTCGAGCGCGGTTCAAGCTATGATTATGTCGGTATGCAAGAGCGGCGACAAGATTATTTTGCCGCGAAACGTCCATAGGAGCGTCATAAACGCTATGATTTTGTCGGGCGCGGTCCCGATCTATATAAATCCGCAGATAAATCAGACTCTCGGTATCTCTCTCGGCATGTCGTTCTCCGACGTCGAAAAAGCTATACTCGCGCACCCCGATGCAAAAGCTGTTATGGTCAACAACCCCACCTATTACGGGATATGTTCAAATATAAAGGCGATCACGGAGCTTGCGCACCGCAAGGGAATGCTTGTGATAGCCGACGAGGCGCACGGCACCCACTTTTATTTCAACGACGATATGCCCCTTTCGGCAATGGAAGCCGACGCGGATATGGCGGCGGTGAGCATGCACAAATCGGGCGGTTCGCTTACTCAAAGCTCATTTCTCTTGACGGGTAAACGCATGAATCCTAATTACGTCCGTCAAATCATAAATCTCACCCAAACCACGAGCGGTTCTTATCTCTTGATGGCGAGCCTCGATCTCTCGCGGAGGAATCTCGCGCTTAACGGAGAAAAGATTTTCAAGACGATTTCGGAGCTTGCCGACTATGCGCGTGAAGAGATCAACGGTATCGGCGACTATTACGCATACTCAAAGGAGCTTATCAACGGCGACACTATATTTGATTTTGACGTGACAAAGCTGTCGGTAAACACCATGAATATCGGGCTTGCGGGTATCGAGGTGTACGACTTACTCCGCGACGACTACAACATTCAAGCCGAATTCGGCGACCTCGGCAATATCCTCGCGTATCTATCAATCGGCGACCGCTACCGCGATATAGAGCGGCTTGTGGGCGCGTTGTCGGAGATCCGCCGCCTATACAAAAAAAGCAAGTTGGGACTGCTCAAGCACGAATACATCAACCCTATAGCGGTCATGACCCCGCAAAAAGCCTTCTATTCCGCAAACGAATTTGTCACGCTTGAAAAGACGGAGGGGAGAATTTGCGCCGAATTCGTCATGTGCTATCCTCCGGGGATACCTATCGTTTCTCCGGGCGAACAAATCACCAAAGAGATTATCGAATATATCAGATATTCAAAGGATAAAGGGTGCTTTTTGACGGGCATGGAGGACAAAGGGGTAGAGTCTTTAAAGGTGACGCTTTAAAAGTGAGGAGGGAAAAACAATGGAATTTTGGTTTGACGAAAAACACACGCCGGGCGTACAGTTTTCTATCAAGGTAGATCGGCAGCTGTTTTCGGGACAGAGCGATATGCAGCGTATAGACGTCTTTACAAGTCCCGATTTTGGGAAGCTTTTGGTGTTGGACGGCAGTCTTGCGCTCACGGAAAAGGACGAATTTATCTTTCACGAGATGATAACTCACGTCGTTATGGCGGTGCATCCGAGTGTGGATTCCGTACTCGTGATCGGCGCGGGAAACGGCGGCGTCGTGACGGAGCTTACAAAATAGTCGACCATAAAGGAATTAGACGTCGTCGAGCATGACGGTATGTTGGTCGACGTGGTCAAGCAATTTTATCCGAATACCACACGCGGCTTTGACGACGAACGCGTCCGCGTCTTTGTACAGGACGGCTTAAAATATATCCGCAAATGCGAGGAAAAATACGACCTAATCATCGTCGATTCCACCGACCCGTTCGGACCGGGCGAGGTCTTTTTTACCAAAGAGTTTTACGGAAATTGTTACAAGGCGTTAAAGAGCGACGGGATTTTGGTCAATCAGCACGAGGGCGTCTTTTATGAGCATTTCGCCAAAGCCGTACAAAAAGCCCATAAAAATATCTTTCATTCCTTTCCGGTCTGCAAGATATATCAAGCGCACGTTCCGACCTATCCGTCGGGGCATTGGCTGTTCGGGTTCGCCTCAAAAAAATACCATCCGCTCCGCGACCTCCGCGAGGAATATTGGAACGGGTTGGACATAAAGACGCGGTATTATAACACAAACCTCCACAAGGGCGCGTTTTATCTGCCGAATTATGTAACGGAGCTTTTAAAAGATGTGGAATAAAAATATTCAGACCTTTTTAGGTTGCGATGCGGAGTACGCCGAATCAAAAATCGTCCTATTCGGCGCGCCGTTTGACTCGACGGCATCATACCGACCGGGGGCGCGTTTTGCGCCCAAACGTATCCGCGAGGAGTCCTTCGGTATCGAAACATACAGCCCGTATCAAGACAAGGATATCGAGGATACCGCGGTTTTTGACGGGGGAGATTTGGAGCTTCCGTTCGGAAATCCGGAGCGCGCTCTCGATATGATCGAGGAAACCGCCGCAAGGATTTTAAAGGACGGGAAGTTGCCGCTCATGATAGGCGGCGAACATCTCGTGACCCTCGGCGCGTTTAGGGCGGCGGCAAAGGCTTATAAAAACGATCTATACGTTCTGCATTTTGACGCGCATACCGATCTCCGCGCCGACTATCTCGGCGAATCGCTGTCGCACGCGACCGTAATGCGCCGTGTGTTTGACATAGTAGGACGCGGCAGGATTTTTCAATTCGGAATCCGTTCGGGCGAAAAGTCGGAGTTTGAATTTGCCAAAGCAAACACCGTCTTAAACAAATACAATCTCGACGGAATAGAAAACGCGGTAGCCGCCCTAAAAGGAAAAAACGTCTATTTAAGTATCGACCTCGACATACTCGACCCGTCGGAATTTCCCGCAACGGGAACACCCGAAGCGGGCGGCATAAAATTCACCGAATTGCTTTCCGCAATCCGACTCGTGAGCGGCTTAAATATCGTCGCTTGCGACATAAGCGAGCTTTGCCCCGTCTATGATCCTTCGGGGATATCGACCGCGCTTGCTTGCAAAATCGTCAGAGAACTACTGCTTGCATTGTAAAATTGAAAGTTGAAAATTGAAAGTTGAAAGTTGAAAATTGCGGAACAAAAGAGAAGTCGGCACCTCTTGTAGGGGCGACCGCCCTCATAAGAGATGTCGGCACTTTTTGTAGGGGACGATGCCTTCATCGTCCCGAATCCGTCAGTCTATAGAATACTATGAGGCGCGAAGTATTCTAAAAACAGCCGTTTTATAGAATACTGTGCAAAAAAAATATTAGGAGGAAACAAAAATGTCAAAAGCCTTGATTATCGGTTGCGGCGGCGTAGCAAGCGTCGCCATTCACAAATGCTGTCAAAACAGCGAGGTTTTTTCGGAGATCTGTATCGCGAGCCGTACAAAATCCAAATGCGACGCGTTAAAGGAAAAGTTGTCCGGCGGTAAGACAAAAATCACGACGGAAAAGGTCGACGCTGACAACGTCGACGAGCTTGTCGCGTTGATTTCTAAGGTCAAGCCCGATATCGTCATGAATCTTGCGCTTCCGTATCAAGATTTGACTATCATGGAGGCGTGTCTTAGGACAAAGACCGACTACATGGATACGGCGAATTATGAGCATCCCGACGCGGCAAAATTTGAATACAAGGAGCAATGGGCGTACCGCGAACGCTTTGAAAAAGCGGGGATTACCGCGCTCTTAGGGTCGGGCTTTGACCCGGGCGTGACGAGCGTCTTTTCCGCTTACGCTCAAAAACACTTTTTTGACGAGATAGAGACCATCGATATTCTGGACGCCAACGGCGGCGACCACGGCTATCCTTTCGCGACGAATTTCAATCCCGAAATCAACATTCGCGAGGTTTCCGCGGTCGGCTCCTATTGGGAAAACGGCAAGTGGATTCACACAAAACCCATGGAAATAAAACGCGTCTATACCTTTGAGGGGATAGGCGAAAAGGACATGTATCTCTTGCATCACGAGGAGATAGAGTCTCTTGCAAAAAACATAAAAGGGGTG
>JAITOQ010000115.1 GCA_031289865.1 Clostridiales bacterium | reverse complement strand
CGTATCGGGAAGAATGACGACGATGGTTTTGCCTTTGTTTTCGTCCTTTTGAGCGAGTACTGCCGCAGCGTGGAGTGCCGCGCCCGAAGAAATGCCGACTAAAACGCCCTCGGTTTTTGCCAAAAGCTTCGCCGCGGCAAACGCTTCCTCATTTTTGACGGTGAGAACCTCGTCGTACACGGAGGTATCGAGAGTCGCCGGGATAAAGCCCGCGCCTATGCCTTGTATTTTGTGAGGTCCCGCAACGCCTTTAGATAGTACCGGCGAATCGGTCGGTTCGACCGCGATGACCTTTATTTTTGGATTTTTGGATTTTAGATACTCACCCGCGCCCGTCACTGTACCGCCCGTACCTACGCCGCTGATAAAGATATCGACTTTGCCGTCTGTGTCGTCCCAAATCTCAGGTCCCGTGGTTTCACGGTGGACTTGAGGGTTAGCCGGGTTGACAAACTGTCCCAAAATGACCGCGCCTTTGATTTCCTCTTTGAGTTCGTCGGCTCTTGCGATCGCGCCTTTCATGCCCTTAGGACCTTCGGTGAGGACAAGCTCCGCGCCGTAAGCCTTGAGGAGGTTTCTTCTCTCGATACTCATGGTTTCGGGCATGGTGAGTATGAGCTTGTAGCCCCGCGCCGCCGCGACGGACGCAAGTCCGATACCCGTATTTCCGCTCGTCGGCTCGATTATGGTCGCGCCCGCGGTCAAGATTCCTTTTTCTTCCGCATCGAGCACCATCGCTTTTGCGATACGGTCTTTTACGCTTCCCGCGGGATTAAACAGCTCTAATTTCGCGAGAATAGACGCTTTTGCGCCGACTTTTTGGGAATAGTTCGCCACCTCTAAAAGAGGGGTTTTGCCCACTAAATCAATAATGGATTTTGCTACTTTTGCCATGGTTATGTTCTCCTATTTTTTATTTAATGTAATCAAATGCCCGCGAAAGATCATTGATTAAATCCTTCACATTTTCCGTTCCCACGGACAATCTGACCGTATTTTTTGCGATTCCTTGTTCCGCGAGTTCCTTTTCGTTTAATTGCGAATGGGTCGTGGTCGCGGGATGAATTACGAGAGATTTTACGTCGGCGACATTTGCAAGCAACGAAAAGATATTTAAATGATCGATAAACGCGTGCGCTTCTTTGATTCCTCCCTTGATATTAAAGGTAAAAATCGAACCGCCGCCCACGGGGAAATACTTGTCGTACAGCTTACGTTGTTTACTTCCCTTGCGTTCTAAGGACGGGTGATTGACCGCCTCGACCTTCGGGTGTTTCTTTAAGAATTCAAGGATTTTCAAGGTGTTTTCGACGTGGCGTTCGACGCGGAGCGAAAGAGTTTCGATCCCTTGCAACAGCAAAAACGCGTTAAACGGCGAAATTGCCGCGCCCGTATCGCGCAAAAGTATAGCGCGTATCGACGTCACGAATGCCGCCGGACCTACCGCCTTGTAGAATGAAATGCCGTGATAGCTTTCGTTCGGTTCGACGAGGTGCGGATATTTTCCGCTTGCCGCCCAGTCAAATTTTCCGCTCTCGACGATAATACCGCCGAGGCTTGTCCCGTGACCGCCGAGGAATTTTGTCGCGGAATGAACCACGATATCCGCTCCGTATTCGATCGGACGGAGGAGGTACGGCGTCGCGAACGTGTTGTCCACGACGAGCGGGATTTTTTTGCGGTGAGCGATAAACGCGACCTCTTGAATGTCGATAATATTTGAGTTCGGATTTCCGAAGCTCTCGATAAAGACCGCCTTTGTCCTCTCGTTAATCGCTTGATCGATAGCGTCCTCGTCGGGTTCGACAAAGATGGTGTCGATACCGTAATCGGGCAGAGTGTGCGCCAAAAGATTGTAAGTACCGCCGTATATCGTCTTGACCGCGACGATATTATCCCCTTTTTTTGCAAGGTTCAAAAAAGCGTAAGTGACCGCTGCCGCTCCCGTCGCAACGGCAAGCGCGGCGGAACCGCCCTCGAGCGCGGCAACCCGCTTTTCTAAGACGTCTTGTGTCGGGTTGGTCAAACGCCCGTAGATATTACCCGCGTCCCGAAGCCCGAAGCGATCCGCCGCGTGCGCCGAATTGTGAAAAACATAAGAGGTCGTCTGATAAATCGGTACCGCCCTCGCGTCCGTCGTCGGGTCGGCGGTCTCCTGCCCCACATGTAATTGCTTTGTTTCAAAGCCCCATTCAAAATTTTCCTTTGCCATGAATTTGATCTCCTTTACATATAATTTTGATATGTTTTATATGCTTTTTATATATTATATTGAAAAAGCTTTTGTTTGTCAACTTATTTTAAGCAAGTTTTTTAAATTTTTTTAAAAACGGTATCCGACGGCATAAATGATACCACAAAACGGTAAATTTTGCAATAAAAAAGCCGGCGTCATTCTGAGCAAAGCGAAGAATCTAAAACGGTAGCCGTAAAACAACTAAAACACAAAATCGAATTCGATTAAGGGAATTCAGAAAAATCGTTTTAGATTCTTCGCTTCGCTCAGAATGACACCTACTTTTTTAAAATCCGTAATTCTGCATTCTGCATTAAAAAAATCCTCAACTTTCAATTTTCAACTTTCATCACAAGTGCTTTACAAAAAAATCAAGGAATTCATCGTTCGTTTCTATGCTTTCGGGGTATGCGGGATAGAGAATATTAAAAACGTGCGTCAGCTTATAGCCGTTTTTGCCCTTTTCCCAATCGTGGTAGACAAAATCTATCCCCGCGTTTTTTGCCGCCTCGCTAAAGCTCGCGGAGTGCGAATGCACAAAATCCTCCTTACCGCTCACCATATATATAGGCGGTAAATCGGCAAAATCCACGACGTCTTTTATCGACATATCGTTTTTAAACGGTGAATTCTTATGCTCCTTACCCAACAATATTTTAAGAATATACCGCCCGAGGGGAAGCCATGCCAATTTAAAAACAAGGTCGATATTGAATGCGGAGCAAGTCAGTCCGAGAGCCTTTACCGAGACGCCCGTCCGTACGACGCCGTATTTTTTTGCAAGCGTATCGGAGGAATTGACCGCGGCGGCAAGTATCGCCAAATGCCCGCCGGCGGAATCACCCGCCATACCGAACGCGCCGATATCTCCGTTGTATTTATCAATGTTGTCTTTTATCCACTCTATCGCGGCTAATATGTCGCGTATCTGCCCGTCGATCTGAGTCTCCGGAGCTAAACGGTAATTGATATTCACCACCGTAAAGCCCTTGCTCGCAAGATACATACAGTAGTATTTATTCAAATACTTTTCCCCGTACGTCCACCCGCCCCCGTGAATATCCATAATCACGGGTAGTTTTTTAGCTGCGGATTCGGAATTATGTACTCCGTTTCCGTCGGCGTTTTCGGGGAAATATATATCCAAAAGATGAGCACGGTTTCCGTCGTCAATATACGCAATATCCGACACGATCCCCACACCATCCGTCGGCTTTTGCAGCGCAATCCTCCCGTCGTCGGCTTTTTTGACCAAAGCCCAATACCTTTTAAGAGTATAAGCTGATAATCCCATGTGTTTTGCTCTCCTTTATAAGATTTATTTTGGTATATCCGCACTAAATGCGAATTTGTAGGGGACGATGCCTTCATCGTCCCGCAAAAAACCACGCATTTATTGACAATAACGTCTGCATAAAATTCCCCTATGGGGAGGGGTGGCGCGAAGCGACGGGGTGGTTAAACGTCGGTTGGTCTTATGGATACGGGACGATGAAGGCATCGTCCCCTACAAAAATAATCCGACCTCTCTTTTATTCCGCAACTCTCAACTTTCAACTTTCAACTTTCAACTTCAAAACCTTTTTCCCGTTAAAGCTCATCACCCCGTTCTCCTCCACGACCTCTATCCCGTGTTTTACGAGGACGGGCGAAATAATGCGTGCAAGTACGGCGTTGATATCCGATTCGTGAGCGTATTCGCCGAAAGCGAAGTCCGCGCCCAACTTATTTTTGTAGTCTGCCACCTTAAAGCTCCGCTCATCGGCGGCTTTAAAATAACAATGGGCTTTTAGATCTTTGCCGCTCTGTCCGCTTAACTTACCGCCGCTTTTCCCGCTCGCCTTGCCCGTTGTCGGCTCGCCGCTCCGATCCTTTCTTTTCGCTATAAGCCCACGCGCATACTCCCCTTCCTCGACGGTATAGCCAGCCTCTCTCCGGAAAAACAGCGCGACAAAAAGGTCGGCGTTGTCGATCTTATGCTCATAGTCCGACTGCTTCCGCTCATCGGTAAACGACGGGTTTAGATTTTCCCACTTATAGAGTAGCAAAAACACGTCCCTCCCGTGTATAGCGGTATTTATCTCGCTAAACAGCGCACCTACAATATCCCTCTCCCGCGCAAGCTCCGCTGACGACGCTAAAAATAGCTTTATGTACTTCATGTGGTTTTCCTCCGTGGTTATTCGTTTGGTTGGTTGAGCATTGATAAGAATTTTTGGCTTTTTGCATATTGATTAGGATCAATTAAACCCGTTCCATTAAGTTGTTCATAGCCTAAAATCGCAAGGTTTAAATGTTCTCGCGCATCGTTTTTCTTGCCTAAATAGATTTGTACTAAAGCCAAACCATTCAACCCATTAACAAAGTCATTTAAATATGCCGCCGCATTTTTTTGTATAAGCTCATTTGTAATCGCCAAAGCCTCTAACAAACCTATTTCCGCTTCCGCATACTTACCTTGCCTGCCGTATAATATCGCAAGATTATTCAGCGTATTTCTGACACACTCTATATACGCTTCCCGATTCTTCTCCGCTAAGCCTCTGCGGATCTCTAACGCCTCGGCATAATTTTTCTCCGCTTCATCGTGTTTCCCTATATCGCTTTGTAAATTCGCAAGATTATTCAGCGTCTGTCCGACATGCTCGATATACGCTTCCCGATTCTTCTCCGCTAAGCCTCTGCGAATATCTAACGCCTCGGTATAGTTCTTCTCCGCTTCCTTGTATTTCTTTCTATCATTTTGTAACTTCGCAAGATTATATAGCGTAGTTCCGACATACTCAATATACGCTTCCCGATTCTTATCCGCTAAGCCTCTGTATATCTCTAACGCCTCTGTAAAGTTCTTCTCCGCTTCCCCGTATTGGTTGATATTAATTTGCAAAACCGCAAGATTAACAAGCGTCGCTCCGACTTTTTCGATATGCGCTTCCCGATTCTTCTCCGCTAAGCCTCTGCGGATATCTAACGCCTCAATATAGTTCTTCTCCGCTTCCTCGTACTGCCCTATATCGCTTTGTAAAATCGCAAGATTATTCAGTGTATCTCCGACGCCATCGATATACGCGTCCCGATCCTTCTCCGCTAAGCCTCTATAGACGCCTAACGCCTCGGTATAGTTCTTCTCCGCTTCCTCGTTTTTCTCTATATCACTTTGTAAATTCGCAAGATTATTCAGTGTATCTCCGACATATTCGATATACGCTTCCCGATTCTTTTCCGCTAAGCCTCTGCGGATACCTAACGCCTCAGTAAAGTTTTTCTCTGCTTCCTCGTATCTCTTGATTTTGCATTGTAAAACCGCAAGATTATTCAGCGTCATTCCGACATACTCTATACACGCTTCCCGATTATTCTCCGCTAAGCCTCTGCATATCTCTAATAATTTGGCATAGTTCTTTCCCGCTTCGGAAAATCTATTTAAATAGTTTTGAGTATTAGCCAAGTTATTCAAAGCCGAAAAATAGTTATACTCGTGTTCTCCACCCTTTTTCCCCTTTATCTCATTGATATATTCCTCATATCTCTCCGCGGCAAGCTTAAAATCACGTTGTTCATACAGAAACTCCGCATACTCAAACAACTCCGTTTTTTCCAAACCGTATTCTCTCTGCGTATCTAAAATAAATTCGTAATGTTCCCGTATCTCTTTAAAACGATTTTTATTGTCCGTCTGAACCTTTAGCGCGTCGATGTCGGCTTTTACGAGTTCTATATTTGTTTCCGCTTCTGCTTTTAGCGTTGCGATTCTGCTTTCGTTGATTTTTTTCTCGCTTATGCCGTCCTTTATTTGGGCTTTTGCACGGTTTGCGTCGAGTACCTTTCGCGCCGCGTCAATCATGCCCGCCTCGATATATTCTTTCGCTTCGGTCAATCTCTGATCCACCTTGCCCCTAAGGACGTTTTCGGCATAGTGTCGGTAAAAATCTACAACGTCGCGCTCATAGTTGCGGCACTCCTCTCTCTTCTGTTTCAATTCTTCATTGATATTCGTGACTTGCGTCCACAAGCCGCCCGCTATTAGAGAGCCTTTTTTCTGCTCGATACGCGCCCTTTCCGAAACCTCTTCAAGCTCCGCCTCAAGCTCGCTCACAGACCGTTTCGACCGCCTATAGCTACCG
>JAITOQ010000101.1 GCA_031289865.1 Clostridiales bacterium | reverse complement strand
ATAAGCATTCTGCATTCAATAAGCATTTTGCATTCTGCATTCAATAAGCATTCTGCATTCAATAAGCATTTTGCATTCTGCATTTTGCATTCTGCATTTTGCATTCTGCATTTTGCATTTTGCATTCTGCCTTTAAAAATCCTTACTTTTCCACTTTCAACTTTCCACTTTCAACTTTTAAAAGCCCTCCCGCGAGTACAATCTCTTGAATAAATTTCGGCAACGGAATGATTTTAAAGCTCTTTCCCGTCGTTTCATTCAATATCGCGCCGCCGTCAAAGTCCACGGAAACTATATCGCCGTTTTTTATCGCCTTGACCGCTTCGGGACATTCCACAATCGGGAGTCCGATATTTATTGCGTTCCTATAAAAAATCCGCGCAAAGGTGTTTGCAATTACGCAAGAAATCCCGCTTGCCTTAATGGCTATCGGCGCGTGTTCGCGGCTCGAACCGCAGCCGAAATTGTCCTCCGCAACGATAATATCCCCCGCAGCGACGCGTCCGACAAATCCCGCGTCGATGTCCTCCATACAATGCTTCGCAAGCTCGCTATAGTCGGTCGTATTTAGATGCCTCGCGGGAATAATCACATCCGTATCGACGTTTGACCCGTATTTATGAGCTTTTCCTTTAACTTTCATAAAAAATCCCTCCTACCCTTTAATTTTTCCGTATAACGCACTCATCGCCGCCACATACGGCGACGCAAGATACACCTCCGATTTAACGTGTCCCATGCGTCCTACAAAGTTTCGGTTGGTCGTCGAAACGGCGCGTTCGCCCTCCGCAAGGATTCCCATATACCCGCCGAGGCACGGCCCGCAAGTAGGGGTAGACACCACCGCGCCCGCCTCGATGAATATCTCAATCAACCCTTCACGGAGCGCGTCGAGATATATCTTGTTTGTCGCGGGAATGATGATTGTGCGGACATTTTTATGTACCTTTTTACCCTTAAAAACCTCCGCGGCGATGCGGAGATCGGAGATATGACCGTTGGTACAGCTCCCGATTACGACTTGATCTATCTCGATATCGCCGACATTATCGATGGTACGGGTATTGCTCGGCAAATGCGGAAAGGCGACGACGGGTCGGAGCGCGGCAAGGTCTATCTCATATATCGCGTCGTATTCCGCATCTATATCCGCTTCAAATATCCTCGGCACTTTTTCACCGCGCCCCTTTAAGTACTCCAACGCAATCCCGTCCGTCGGAAAAATCCCGTTTTTCGCGCCCGCCTCGATCGCCATATTCGCTATCGTAAATCTGTCGTCGATACCTAAGTAGCGAATCCCGTCGCCCGAAAACTCCATTGATTTGTAGAGCGCGCCGTCCACGCCTATCAGTCCTATGATATGCAAAATGATATCCTTGCCCGAAATGTGTTCCGCGGGTTTGTTTTTTAGGACGAATTTGATTGCGGACGGGACTTTAAACCATGCCTCGCCCGTCGCCATCGCCGCCGCTATATCCGTACTCCCGACACCCGTCGAAAACGCGCCGAGTGCGCCGTAGGTACAAGTGTGACTGTCCGCGCCTATTACGAGATCGCCCGCCGTCACAAGCCCCGCCTCCGGCAAAAGCGCGTGCTCGATACCCATTCTCCCGACGTCAAAAAAGTTGTCGATATCAAACCGCTTGACAAATTGACGGACGCACTTGCATTGCTCAGCCGCCTTGATGTCCTTATTCGGAGTGAAATGATCCATAACGAGAGCTATCTTGCTCTTGTCGTTGACCGCTTGAATCCCCGCCCTATCAAACTCCTTGATCGAAACGGGCGCGGTAATGTCGTTAGCGAGTAAAAGATCGGGCTTCGCCTTGATAAGCTCCCCCGCCGTCACCCGCTCTACACCCGCATGCGCCGTTAATATTTTTTGAGATTGTGTCATATAAGTTTTTCCTTTTTTTTATTTTTAATGTCCTCTTTTATCCTCAACTTTCCACTTTCAACTTTCCACTTTCAACTAAATCAAGAGTTTATTGACGGCATCTATATATGCCAAAATGCCGCTCTCAATCACATCCGTCGAAACCCCCCGTCCCGTGACCGCCGCGCCGCCGTCAAGCGACAGTCTGACATAGCTTTCGCCGAGCGCGTCCTGCCCCTCCGAAACCGACTGAACCCCGTAATCGCAAAGCATAAACGTCCTCCCCGTCACGACGTCGATAGCGCGGAACGCGCTGTCTATCGGGCCGTCGCCCTCCTCTATGACGGTTTTTACCTCGTCGCCGCACTTGATACTGACGGCGGCGTAAGCGTTGCCTTTTTTACAATTGATGACAAAATTTATGAGGGTATAGAGGAGATTTTTCTCCATTTTTTTATTGGAAAGCAACGCTTCGATGTCCTTGTTTGACACGCTTTTTTTGACGTCGCAGAGCCGCTTAAACTCCAAAAACAATTCCTCCATTTTTTCGGACGAAATATCGTGATATCCCATTTCTTTTAGGTGTTCCGAAAACGCGTGTTTTCCGCTGTGCTTGCCGAGCACGATTTTGTTTTCGGGAATCCCTATCGCTTCGGGCGAAAGAATTTCGTAGGTTTCTTTTTTGGCGAGGACTCCGTGCTGATGGATTCCCGACTCGTGAGCAAACGCGTTCGCGCCGACAATCGGCTTTGTCGGGTGAATATTCACTCCGATAATGTTGGAAACAAGCTTACAAGTCCTATAGATTTCCTTCGTATTTATCCGCGTTTCGGCGTCGTAGAGGTACGGGCGCGTATTCAGCCCCATGACAATCTCTTCGAGAGCCGCATTCCCCGCCCGCTCACCTATCCCGTTGACCGTGCATTCCACTTGCGAAATCCCCGCTTCGACCATCGCGAGGGTATTTGCGACGGCAAGCCCCAAATCATTGTGGTTGTGAGCGGAAAGGTCAACCTTGTCCGCACCCTTTACATTTTCCTTGACAAACCGCGCAAGGTCGTACATTTCTGTCGGCGTACAATAGCCGACGGTGTCGGGGATATTGACGACGGTCGCGCCGCTTTTAATCGCGGTCTCAAACGCCCGTGCCAAAAAAGCGCGCTCACTTCGGCTCGCGTCCTCCGCGGAAAATTCTATGTCGGAGACCTTTGATTTAGCATACTTGACGCTCTCCTCGATCAACCGCAACACCTCGTCTTCGGATTTTTTGAGTTTGTACTGCATATGGAGCGGACTTGTCGCCAAAAAGATATGTATGCGCGGCGAAACGCCCCGCCTCACCGCCTCGTAAGCGCGGTCGATATCGGAAATCATAGCCCGCGCAAGGCTTGCGACCGTAGTGTTTTTGAGCCGTTCGGCAATCGTCGCCACGGAATTAAAATCACCCTCGCTCGACGCGGCAAACCCCGCCTCGATAACGTCTACCCCAAGCCGCTCAAGCTGAAGCGCCAGCTCGATTTTTTCGTTGATGTGCATACTGCACCCCGGTGATTGTTCGCCGTCTCTTAGGGTCGTATCAAAAATCTTGATTTGTCGTGACATTCCTTTGTTCCTCCTTATAAAAAATCGCCTCAAAGCTATACCTTAGCTTTGAGACGAAATAAATCCGCGTTACCACTCAACTTGCGTTCCGCCAAACGGCAAACACGCCCCTCGTATCCTTATTGACGTAAAGGTATCAAACGTCCCGTTCTAATAAGCCGCCGTCCGACCTTAAAAAAGCCTTTTTAGCAACCGTTCTTCGGGCGGCTCAACGGGTGAGAAAATCCGTTTCAATCGCCTTTGTTTTATCTATCTCAATTATACGCTATTCTTTGCCGCCTTGTCAATCGTTTTTTAACCTTTTTTAGAATAACGCAGAATGTCTTTATCTTTTATCAAAAAATGTTTTATCAATAATTGCGGCGGCATAAAATTCCCCTCAGGGGAGGGGTGGCGGCGAATGCCGACGGGGTGGTTAAACATCGGTAACGACAAAAGAGTTCCGAATGAATCGAAACTCTTTTGACTGATTTTGTTTTTTAGACAGAGCCGTTAGCCCTTATCGATTTTTACTCGCCTCAGAGGTCTTAACTTCTTTTGCGGCGTACGAAGAAGAAGTACAAGACAGCTTCCATTACCGTCGCCATGGAGAGTAAGGACCAAGGCCATACCGTCTCTTTGTCGACAGCCGTCGGAGTAATCTCAAAGGTTCCGTCAATAAAGCTTATATCGTAATTTGCGATATATTCTCCGCTCGCCGTACCCGTTATCGTGTACTTTCCGACCGCAGCGTCCGCGCCCGTGATACTGAGCACGATTCCGAGATTTTGACCGTTCACAAGTCCCGCGCTGAGCGTGTACCCGTTAGGGTCTGCCGTTGGAGCAGTTCCGTCATATACTTTGCTGCCGTTTCCTATCGTGACCGTGATTGCCTTTTTCGTGATAGTTAAGGTTCTCTCGATCTCGATTGTGCCTTTGTAGATGTTGTTTCCTTTTTCATCTACGCCGACCTTAAAGCCATAACCGTCGTCCGCTATCAGCGTTACCTTTACCGTTACCGTTCCCGATCCGACATTCGTCAAACTGTTGTTATCCGAATACGTAATCTCTTTCACGTTAGCAGGTTTCGCATAACCCAACTCGTGCGTCGCGCCGTCGTACACAAAGATTCCTTCTTCGTCTCCGAATAATTCCAATCCGGTTACCGCGTCTTTGATAACAACGATCTTGCCGTTCTCGTCTGTCTCTACAATGACATCGACAATCGTGTCGGTCTCATCGTCTCCCGGTTCTTTGCCTTCGTTGTCGCCCTCGTCGTCACCGTCTACATCCAAAGGATATACATAGTACGTTCCGTCTTCAAATGTTACGATATAGTTTCCGTTGCTCGCAGTACCCTTTATCACATAGGTTCCTACCGCGGAGCTTGCGTCCACGATATAGAGTGTGATTCCGAGATCTCCGATGACTCCCGCATTCGGCGTATAACCGATACCGCTCGCCGTAGGAGCTGATTCGTCATAGGTCTTGTGACCGTTATCGATCTTTACCGTGATTTCTTTTGGTTTTACTTCTAATGTTCTTTCGATTTTGACGGTGCCTTCGTAGACATTTTGTCCGTTTTCATTTACGCCCACCTTAAAGCCGTAACCGTCGGCAGCCGTAAGTGTAATCGTTACCGTTTTGCTTCCCGCATCCGTCAAGCTGTTGTTATCATAGCTGATTGTCACGTTGGCGATATCCGCATAGCTAAGTGATTTCGCCGTACCGTCGTAATCAAAGCTTCCGTTTTTAAACAAGCCCGTTTCCGCGTCAAAGATTTCCTCTTCGGTCAAATCAACGATATTGTCTTCTCCCGGTTCGCCGCCGTTGTTGTTACCCTCGTCGTCGCCGTCTACACCCAAAGGATATACATAGTACGTTCCGACTTCAAATGTTACGTTGTAGTTTCCGTTGCTCGCCGTACCCGTTATCTCATAGGTTCCTACCGCGGAGCTAAAGTCCACGATATAGATTGTGAGTCCGAGGTCTTCGCCCGTTAAGACGGTTCCCGAAGTAACTTCTCTGCTGATACTAGCAATCGTAGGATCCGCTTCGCCGTATGTCTTTTGAGCGTTGCCAATCGTTACTGTTATCTCGATCTGTGTGACGGTTATCGTTCTCTCGATTTCGAGGGTTCCCTCATAGGTCCCGTCGCTCATCTTGAATCCGTATCCCTTGGCAGCTTTGAGCGTGATAGTTACGATTTGTTCTCCCGCGTTCGTCAAGCCGTTGTTCGCATACTTGATAGTCACGTTGTCGATACTAACGGTTTCGTCA
>JAITOQ010000029.1 GCA_031289865.1 Clostridiales bacterium | reverse complement strand
ACCGCATTCGTTAGCAAGCTTTTTGTAATGCTTTTCAAGGCTCTCTCTACACGCCGCGGTCTGTGTAAAGGTGTCGCTCATGAGGGACTTTAGCTTTTGTCCCCAATATTGGGTCTTTGTTTCGTCGTACTTTACGCCGTTATCCATCAAAACACGGTTGACAACCTTAAAAAACTCCCCCTCCTTAAAATATTCCTCTTGATTGCCGATACTGATGATATTTTTGTATTCGTCGATAAAAATCGGAATGATCGTCCTTTTTTTAGAGGACTCAAGCGCGGTCTGTAATTCCATTCTGACGATATCGTTTTTGACGTCGTTACATCTGTTGAAAAAATCCTTTGACAAAATGACGACAAAATAATCGCACGACTCTATACCCGATTTTATATAATCCGTAAAATCTCCCGCGAGTATAGCTTTTTCGTCCCAAAACACGCTGTAACCGTCTTGTTGTAATTTAGTACATACAAGCTGCGCCCACGGGCTACCAAAATCATGCCTATAGCTAATAAATACGTCGTATCCCATTTATAAAATCTCCTTTGTGTTTTTTAATACCTTGTTTTTTTCGGGACGATGAGGCATCGTCCCCTACATAGCACTTGCTTTTTAACCGATTTTATGTTTTTGCGGTTGTACGGTCGGACGTTTTAGATTCTTCGCAAGCTCAGAATGACAACGACTTTTTTATCCGCAATTCTGCATTCTGCATTTTGCATTCTGCATTCTGCATTTTTACAACTGTTTCATAAAAAGCCCCGACCTTTGCCGGAGCTTTTTAAAGTTTAAAGTTTTTTGTTTTTTAGCTTAAAATTATTTCCCGTCCTTAAATCTTCTAAAGAAAGCGGGCGCGCTGTTGTCGTCGGAGTTTACACGCGAGGTGTTGTGGTCATAACCCGTACGTTGGACGGGTTGTGCTTGAGGTTGGGTGTATTGTTGGTAGCCTTGTTGAGGAGGCTGTTGTTGAGGCTGTTGTTGTTGAGGATAACCTTGTTGAGGCGGTTGATAGCCTTGTTGAGGTTGTAGATTGTACAATCTTCCGTCTTGTTGAGGCTGCGCTTGTGGCGGTTGCGGTTGTGCTTGAGGTTGAGGCTGAGGCGGCGGAGGGTTGTTGTTGCGGGTACCTTGAATCATATTGCCCGTCGCACGTCCGTTCGCCACGTTTACGTTTGATTTTTGATTTTGAAAGCCCGTCGCAATTATAGTGATAATTACTTCGTCCTTTAAGTTTTCGTCGATACCCGCGCCAAAGATAATGTTTGCGCCGATATCAACCACGTCTTGTACCAATCTGCAAGCCTCGTCCACCTCTGACAGCGCGAGATCGAGCCCGCCCGTCACGGTGAGAATTACGCCCGTCGCGCCCTCGATATTCGTCTCAAGGAGAGGGCTTTGAACCGCCTTTCTGACAGCGTCAAGAGTACGGTTTTCGCCTTTTCCCTGACCGATACCCATGTGAGCAAGTCCCTTGTTTTTCATGATTGTACGCACGTCCGCAAAATCGAGATTGATGAGCGACGGCGTAACGATGAGGTCGGAGACTCCTTGGATACCTTGACGGAGTACGTCGTCCGCGACTTGAAACGCTCTGATGATAGGCGTACCTTTTTCGAGGACTTGGAGAAGTCTGTCGTTAGGGATAATGAGGAGGGTATCGACAAACTTTCTGAGGTTTTCGATCCCTTGCACGGTGTTTTCCATGCGCTTTCTGCCCTCGAATTTAAACGGCTTCGTCACGACGGCGACCGTCAAAATCCCCAATTCCTTAGCGATTTCAGCGACCACGGGAGCTGCCCCGGTCCCCGTACCGCCGCCCATACCCGCGGTGATGAAAAGAAGATCCGTACCCTTAAGTAATTCCGTGATTTCCTTTCTGCTCTCGTCCGCGGCTTTTTGCCCGATTTCTGGATCTGCGCCCGCGCCCAAACCTTTAGTTAGGTTTTGCCCGATTTGCAGCTTGACGGGTGCTTTTGACAAGCACAGACTTTGATAGTCCGTGTTAATCGCGATAAATTCCGCGCTCTTGATACCCGCGCTTACCATTCTGTTGACGGCGTTATTTCCGCCGCCGCCTACCCCGATGACCTTAATCCTTGCCATCATGGATTCGGTATAATCAATCATTGTCCTGTTCCTCCGATTTTTTGGTTATTTTATCAATAAATTTTTTTATTGCATTTTTCTTTTTGGGTTCGGATTCGATTTTTTCCTCCGTGGAGAGGTCTATCAATCCGAATAGCGACGCATAGTAAGGTTTGTCAAATTTTAAAACGTTAGGCGCAATGATTTCTACCGATCTCCCGATCAATTCGGAAAGGTATTCTTTCGCACCTCTGACGTCGGAAAGACCGCCGCCCGTCAAAAACAAGGTTAGATGAGGCGGGCATTCGTACGCGCTCCTCTTTATACAACGCTCGATCATGGTCGCAAAGCTCTCGATCCGCGCATTCACAACGTCGTTTATAGCGACTACCGATATTTCCACACCGCTCTGCACCTTTAATGTGACGGTATCGTCCTCGTCGTCGAGATTGAGTAACGGTTTTAAAGCCTCCGCGTCTTTAAACGGTATCTCAAACACCGCCGCAAGATCCGCGCTGACATGCGCGCCCCCTATCGAAAAGGAGGAAAGATGCAAAACCCCGTCGCCCCTAAAGAGCGCGACGCTCGACGTGATATAGCCGATATCCGCAAAGAGAATGAATCTGTCGCGCTGCTCCGGCTCAAAAAGATACATGATCTCCGTCCAAACCGCCGATACAAACTCGACCTCATAGCCGAGTACGTCTATAACGGAACGGAAAAGCCGCGTAAACTTCTTTTCGCTCCTAATATACGAAACCAAAGCTTTTACATTATTTGAGACGATCCCGCGAGGCTCGATGACGCGCTTGTTGTCCGACAAAAGGAAATAAACGGGCGAAACGTTTACGGTTTCAAAAAACTCGTCGTCGTCAAACCTATCCCCTTTTTTAAAGAGGAGCGTGATATCGTTGTCGGTGATTTTCCGTTCGGCTTCAAAATAATGTACGGTTTCTTTCGTCGTCGCATAGGTAAACTCCGTCGGAACGCCGACGGTAACCTTTTTGATCTTTTTGCCCGAAGAGGATTCGGCTTTTGTGAGCGCGGAAACAATAGCGGATTTTAAGCCGCTTTCGTCAAGCCACTCCCCGTCCGCAAACCCCGCGTAATCCGCTTCGCCGATACCGAGTATCGTAATATTCCCTTGTCCGCTTTTTTCGGCGACCGCGGCGCGGATTTTACCCGAACCGACGTCCAAAACAACGGTCTCGTTAGTTTTAGGCATGTCGTATGTACCCCGTTTGAGCGAAAAGCCGTTTTGTCCTACAAAAAACAAGAACGCTCCGCGCCCGACTCCTTTTGTAAAAAGAAAGCCCTCTGTAATATTATAATGGAATCCGAATGTTTTGTCAAACAAATCCGAAAGGAAATTATCGGAAATGTAAATTGCTTTAAATTGTGGAAATTCCCTTTACTTCTTCGCTTTTTTCTTGCCCGCGAGATTTTTGACGAGTTTTTTATGTAATTCCTTGTCGCATTCGATCAACATCTCTTCGAGTTCGCCGTCCGACATGCTCGTATTCCGTCCCGCCGCATACACGTCGTCAAGCTTGGCTTTTATCCCCGTGACGACCGCGCTCTTTTTGTCCAGCTTGTCCGCGTCTAAAAGCTTAAAATAGTTGTTGATCCAAAACGCTATCCCCGCAAGCCCCGAAAACGAATCGATAGCGACGATAGGAGGACGTCCGAGGATTTTGCTCGTGTTGAATATATTGTAAATCTCTTCGTCCTTTAAAAGCCCGTCCGCATGAATCCCCGCTCGCGTCATGTTAAAATGCTTGCCGACAAACGGAGTTTTTTCGGGAATATCGTAGCCCATTTCATGCTCGAAGTATTCCGCAATCTCCGTGATAACCGTCGTATCCATGCCGTCAAGCGTCCCGCGAATCCCCGCGTATTCTATGGTCATGGCTTCGAGCGGAGTGTTTCCCGTCCGCTCTCCTATCCCTAAAAGTGTGGTGTTGACCGAAGCGCAGCCGTACAGCCATGCGGTAGTCGAATTTATCACCGCACGGTAAAAATCGTTGTGCCCGTGCCACTCCAACTGCTCGGAGGGGACTTGCGAGTAATGCAAAAGCCCGTAAATGATACCTTGTACGCTCCTTGGAAACGAACTGCCCGCATGGGAAATCCCGTATCCCATAGTATCGCAAGCGCGGATTTTGATAGGAATACCGCTCTCCTTAGACAATTTCATCAGCTCGTTCGCAAACGGTATGACAAAACCGTAAATGTCCGCTCTCGTAATGTCCTCAAAATGACAGCGCGGTACAATCCCTCTATCCAAAGCTTTTTTGATGATGGTCAAATACTTTTCAAGGGCTTGCTTGCGCGTCAAATTCATCTTTTTAAAGATGTGATAGTCCGAACAACTGACCAAAATCCCCGTTTCCTTTATACCCATCTCTTTGACGAGTTCAAAGTCCTTTTCGTTGGCTCTTATCCAACTTGTGATTTCGGGGAATCTCAAACCCAATTCTTGACACTTTCTGACCGCAAGCCTATCCTTTTCGGTATAGAGAAAAAACTCGCTCTGACGGATAATCCCGTTCGGACCGCCCAGCCTTCCCAACAACCCGAATAAATGAGTAATCTGCTCCGCAGAAAACGGAAACATAGCTTGCTGTCCGTCGCGAAAGGTGCTGTCCGTTATCCAAATCTTATCGGGCGGGTTCATCGGCGCGATGCGGTTATTGAATGTCACCTTAGGTACGGTATCGTACTCAAAAATCTCGCGGAAAAGCTCCGGCTCCTTGACATCTTGAAGCTCGGGCGCGTAAATGTGTTCTTCTAAAATGTTTCTTTTTTCGTTAAAGTAAATCATCTTTTCATTCCTCTATTAACTTTCAATCCACAAGCTTATTCCCTATTTGATTTGTTTCTCCGCTTGCGTTTTTGCAATCACCTAAAATAACATTGTCCGAAGTTCCTAAAAGCCGTCCGATCAAACCGCCTTTCAAAAAATCCACCGCGCTCACGTCTAAGCTAAGACCGAAAGCATTCGCATTTTTGAGATAAACGTCGCTTGAATTTGCATCTGAAAGAACGCCTATCAAGCCGCCGACATAAGCAAACACGCTTGCGCTAACTTTTATTGCGCCTACTTGTACAACTCCTACCTTAACATTATTAAACGCAGAGGCAGATGCCTCTCCGACCAAACCTCCGACTATCGCTCTTGTGACATTTTCAACCTTAAACTCATTTGCCACTATAGTTATATCGTCAATTTGCGCGACGTCGGGCGTTTCCGCTTGATGCCGTGCTTGATAGTTTTTAATTACTCCGGCAAAGCCGCCCGCATAGACCGACAAGACGTTTGAAATATTGAGTGCTCCGACCGCGGAGATACTCTCGATAGATTTATAATCTTCGCTTGCATAAGCGGAATCTAAT
>JAITOQ010000025.1 GCA_031289865.1 Clostridiales bacterium | reverse complement strand
TAGATATGAGTGATGTCGCCTTGTATGTTCTTTCTGTAGTAGTAGGTTTTTGTCGGTTCGCCGGTCTTTGCGACAACAAATCCCGTGAGTCCGTTTGCGCCGTATAAATATTCTATGTCGGTCTTGACTGCCGTGACATAGTAGTCCTTATTTTTGTACAAGTAATCGCCGACTTCCAATTCACAGACCGCGTTCACTCGTTTTTCGGCTATAATCTTGTTGCCTACCCTTATATACTCAACGTCGATATTTCTACCGTGTTTTTTAGTCCGTATTCCTCCCGCATCGTACTCAAACTCGACGTTATCGTACCTTTTTAAGTCGCGAAGATTTGTCCATTTGAGTTGTTTCCCCTTATACGTCGTCGGGTTTCCCAACGCGTCATAGACGCACGGCGAGCCGTTGTAGCTCGTTAGCCTGTCTCGCCAACCTTTCGTATTATAAGTATACACCGATTCTATACCGTTTGTCAAGGCATCTGCGTCAATTAAAGCATAAGACCATTGACTGCATTAAAGAAAACCCCCGTTCAGATTTTCTCTGAACGAGGCTACAACTTCCTTATTACCTATCGGCAATTATTTTTAACCATTCATTGCTTCTATTATACATATCGTTTTCAATGAAATGATTTCTATAGAACTGACTTCTTAATGTCATGGTGAATCATATATATCGCCCATCTTCCGAACAAAAACTCCGCATATGCCACATGAAACATACTTGTTTTTCCTTGTATTCTAAAAATATCGGCTCTTATAAAATGAAATGATCTTGAGGGATCTTCTATGATGCATGTCTTATTAAGATCAACGCTAACCTTAGGATCAAAAACATTTACTCCGTCTATGACGCATTCCTCGCCATCGCTGATCGCATAAAAAGTTTTTTTCATGATAAAACCTCTGATAATTTTATTTTTTACCGCTAAATAGATTTTTTTGTGTTTCAACGATATGCTTTAATGCATTTCAAGGAAATACTTTTCTGATTGAAAACGCGAGATGCGGCATATCTATGCCGTAATAGTTTTTTATAATTCTGCAGCGAACCGTCATTTTGTTACGGATTGCCACGTTCATCGAGGCTATATTTGTGTCGCGGACAATCGAATAAACCTCCTCTGCATCGAGTTCTTCAAAGGCGTATCTTTTGCAGCCCGCCGCCGCTTCCGTGGCGTATCCCTCGTGCCAATACTTCCTTTTTAACATGTACCCGATTTCCAAAACCTTTTCGCCGTTGACTTCTTGAACGGACAATCCGCATTGCCCTATCATTTCACCCGTTTTTTTGAGAATGACAGCCCACATACCGTAGTCGTATTCCTCATACCTCCGCATCTGTTTATCGAGCCATTCCCTCACCTCTTCATCGCTGAAAGCGTGCTCATACGCCGCCATAACCTCCGCGTCTTGCAAAATCTCGGACAATGACTTAATATCGTTCGTGTTCATTTCACGCGTATATGTTCTATCGGTTTCATATATCATATATCATATTCTCTCACGGTTAAAATTTATGTTTTCTCACGGTCAAATTCATGCTCTTTCACACTAAAAACTCATGTTTTCTCGCGGTCAAATTCACATTCTTTCATGCTCAACTTTATATTTTTTCATTCTCAAAACTCATGCTCTCTCTCGCTCAAAATTCATGCTCTTTCATTCTCAAAGCTCATGCTCTTTCATTCTCAAAATTTATATTCTCTCACGGTCAAAAAACGGCGTTTTGCCGCTCACGGAGAGCGGAATACCGATTATCATTTTGTATTCGCCGAGCAAACCTATCGCGGCGGCGGCTTTTCCGACGGTAAACATAATGCGGTTGTCTATACGCAAATCCGCGGCAATCGACACCGCGCTGCCGAGCGCGATTCCCAGATCCATTGCCGTAAACACGCAAGCCGCCCCCGCCTCCGTGCATTCGGAGCAGTTTTTAAAGCCGCACAGCCCGCACATTGCTCCGAGTCGGCGCGTTTCGTACTTTGCCCCGATCAAGACGACCGCTTGCGCTTTGTCCGTATTGTCGGCGTCGCGGATAAAAAACTTGCCCCGCTCCCCTATCGCCCGTCCTATTTTGCGCATTTCGGCGGTAAGCTTATCCTTGTCCGCATCGGTCAGCACAGCCGTGTCGAGATGATCGATAGCGCAAGCCTTAGGTGCGGTGCGCGCCGCGGCGCATATCGCGTTTGCGGCATTCAACACCGCGGAAAGCTCCGTGTCTTGTGATTTAAGTATCATAAAGCACCTCTCTAAATTTATGATTTTGTTAATTATATCACACAGTTTGCTTTTTGTCTAATATTTGTGTGCTGTTCGTCTAATTAATGTAAAATGCAGAATGCAAAATTGCGGATAATAATAGATGTCGTTCGGAGAAATCGTTTGAGATTCTTCATAGGTTCAGAATGACACTGATTTTTTATCGGTTAATGCGCCTAATTTAAAATCCGCAATTCTGCATTCTGCATTTTGCATTCTGCATTAAAAAACCGGTGAACGGGCTACTAAAGAAAATTTTTCAGCATAGCCCATTGCGAAGGCGGATGCAACGTCACGTTGCTATCTTTTTTGTTTCATCATTTTTTCCGCTAATACCGCCATAGTGTGAGTATCTTCCTTCATTCCGTCAAAAACCCACTTTTTTATCATTGCTACGCAACCGTTTGCGACGAATTCGTAACAATAGCTAAAATCGGCTTGACTGCCGTATTCGTACAGCCTTTGCCAACTCTGAAAGGACTCGGGACAATTATCGGCGATCAAGGCGTTTAAAAAATCCGATTTCGGACACTTCAAAAGCGCAATCATTTGCTCCGAAGAGCTTTTTATGTATTCCAAAAGAACCGATAACAGATTTGCCCGATTTCCGCGATCCTCCTTGTATCGCTCCGAAAACTCCCGAAACCTACAAATCATGTCTTCCTCTATCTCGTAAAACAACTGATCTAATCCGTCGTAATGCAGATAAAAGGTCGCACGGTTGATATCCGCCTCCGCGCAAAGAGCCTTGATACCTATTCTGCCGTATTCCTCGTCCTTTAACAATTTGAAAAAAGCCGCCTTTATGGCTTCGTCTGTTTTTCTGATTCTTCTGTCCGGCATATCGACACTCCTCTCTTTTTTGTCTTTTAATCGACATTTTGTATAAAAGTGATTACCTTGTTTGTTCGGATTTATTATATCATATTTGCAAGATAGACACAAGTCTATTAAGAGACAATAATGCAAATAACGTTTTTTGCGGAGGATTTTTATGATATCGAGTGTTTTTCCCGATCCGGCAAGTATGAATTGGTTTACCGCCGTTCCCGAATGGATTATACAAGATCTGATCGTTTACGCGCTTGCGCTTGTCACGATATTCTTTATTTTAAAACG
>JAITOQ010000019.1 GCA_031289865.1 Clostridiales bacterium | reverse complement strand
GAAGAAAAGTCTAAGCGAAGGTTTTTTTCGGTTAGAACTTGCATTGGGTGACATCAAATGGGGAAAAACAACAAAAATCAAGATCCGTCCGCTATAGCGCAAGAAGTGCAGTTTGCGGGACAGCAAGGCGCGCCGATGATGCATGTTCCGGAGCAACCCGAAACATACGGACAAGATGCGGAAATCTATAACATGATAAAGGGCAAGCGTTCTATCGACGGAAAGAGAACGTATTATACTCCTTTTTCAAAAGTGCTCCTAAAGATTTTGTGCTTTATCTTGATCCCCGTGATTGCGATATACGCCGCCGTTTCTTTTACAAAGAGCAGATATTTTCCGACCAACGGCGAATTTTCCATCACGATTACCACGGATACCAAATCGGACGGACCTTATAAGATTACACAGCGTTATACAAAGCGTTTTGAGATCGAAGAGGTGGAGTTCGTCGCGATTGACGACAAAGGCAATAAACAAACCACCCGATGGGAAGGCTACAAGATCCAAACCCTTGCAAAGGCGGCGGGCTTTAGCGACGATCCTTACAACTATTTCAGCTTTTTGAAAGCGGACGGGACTGCCGTCCAAGTAGTAGAGGATACGGGAATCACGGAGGAGTTGGGTCCTCACTTTGAGCACTACTATATTTTTATCTATAAAATAGTCAACGGACAACGCAGAGACGTGTACGGAAATGAATTATCTCCGAAAAAACAACCGACTTCGTATATTATCACCGATCCGAGATACAATGCCGACGCTTTTATGTTTTTTGATATCACGGAGATACATTTCGGGTCAAAGAGCTATTCGGAATAAAACTTTAAATGGGAAGTAAGGGGTTTCGCCAGAAGCCTTGACGTAGTAAAAATTAAGAGGAGAATAGTACTATGTTTGAAAAAAAAGATTCGTTTGTCTACGAAAAACCCGCACCGGCGGCTTACAGCGCGCCCGGCGTCCAACCGCATAAAGACACAAAGCCTGCGGTTTCACCTTATACCGAGCGTCGTCCCGCGGTAGACCCTTATACGGAACGCCGTCCGGCGGTTTCGTCGTATACCGAGCGTCGTCCCGCGGTTTCGCCGTACAAGGAGAGCCGTCCGGCGGTTTCGCCGTACACGGAGCGTCGTCCCGCGGTAGACTCCTATACGGAACGCCGTCCCGCGGTTTCGCCGTACACCGAGCGTCGTCCCGCGGTCGACCCTTACACGGAGCGTCGTCCGGCGGTAGATTCCTATACGGAACGCCGTCCCGCGGTTTCGCCGTACACGGAGCGTCGCCCGGCGGTCGATCCTTATACTGAGCGTCGTCCCGCGGTAGATCCGTATACGGAGCGTCGTCCCGACGTCGCGCCGAATACCGAACGCCGTCCTAAGGTCGGACCTCACAAGGTTCCCGATGTAAAGCCGATTCCTCAGCCGAGGTCGGAGCCGTATGTCGAATTGCGCCCGCCCGTCTATCCGACGCTGCCTAATATTTTTGAATATTACAGCGAGGATTTTGAACCGGAGGTCGTAGCGTATCCCGAAGATCCGTATGCGAAAAAAGGCAAAAAGAAAAAATAATCGGAGAATATCTTGAGCAAAGTTTCAAAAAAAATCGATCAAATTGTGTTAAAGCCACATTTCGGCGGAGCGGTATGCTTCGCCGTTGCTTTTGCCGTCGAGGTTTTGTTTGTGTGGCTTTTTTTGCCGCACGCGCTTGTGATAAACGAATTGCTTGTCTATCAGATCATTTTGACCGCCGCGCCCGTCGCGGTCTTTGCGTTTATCGCTCCGAAGTGGCTTTCGGTCTACACATTTACGAAAGAGGGAATCAAAAAAAGTCGGTTCGGGATTACGGTGATCGAATTTAAATGGGAGGAAATCGCCGAGATTCGGTTTGCTTTTTTTAGTACGAAAAGCTACCTCTTTATCTCACCGACAAGCTTAGATCACTATACTTATAAGGATATCAAGCGCAAAAAAGACAAGATCGAAATCACGGCGTACCGTGATTCGATCCTTGCGGTCAGAAGATATTACGATAGGAATATCGTCAACTATCCAAAGGACTTTATCGTGGGATAATGCAACGCGACACGGATTTAAAAGAGAAGTCGGCGCAATTTTTGTATGGGATGATGCCTTCATCCTTCCGTATCCGTAAAAAAAGCAAGTGTCATTCTGAACGCAGTGAAGAATCTAAAACCATATGCAAAAGCAAGCTCGTTTTTAAATCAAAAACGGGCTTTTTTTGCATTTTTGTCAAAAAACACAAAAATGTTTGTTTAAAACGCATTAAATTTTAGAAAAAGTATTGCAATTATAGTATAAAAATGTTAGAATGGAATCAAAGGAGGTTTTTACCATGGCAAAAAAAGGATTGATCAAAAAAATTGCGCTACTGTGCGCGATCGTCTTAATCGGCGGATTTTCCGCCGTGCTGTTAAGCTCTTGTAATAATAGCATCGATAAATATTGGGATGCAACAATTACGTCGGACTCGAATGGCAAATACGTACATGTGTACGGAGCAACGAAAGCCGGACAAAAGCAAGAGGAATTGTTCTTGCCGGCGACAATGAAAGGGTATCCCGTAAAAATCTTAGAGGGGAGCAAAAGGTGGGCGTTTGATGCCGACACCTACGAAGCAAAATTAGGCAATGTAAAACGAATCACAATTGAGGGAAGTGTAACGATAAAGACAAGTTATTTTGCCAATTGTCAAGTGGATTATTTGGAGTTTCTGAGTAGCGAGCCGCCTATTTTGGGAAATATATGGGATTTCAATCGGTCAAAGATAATAATTATTGTACCTGAAGAAAGCGAAGAAAACTATATCAGACAATTATCATTTAAAAGGTCTGAAATGCAAGACGGGTATCTAATAAAAAACAATATTTTTTACGGATATTGCGGAGACCAAAAAGATATTGTGATACCGGAGGGCGTAACAAAAATATGGGCAACATGGGATACGAATAGCTTAGGCAACCTTAGTTCCTTTGACTATATCAAATATCCGATAGAAACCGTATGGTTTCCGACAACTCTTTTAAAAATAGAAGAGGAGAGCCTGTTCGCAAGATTTTCGTACGGGAACAAGAACATAAATTACGGGGCGTTGACAAAAGCGTATATTTTTAAGGATACGATTATTGAACGAAACGCTTTTCATTCGTCCGTAGAAGTAATAAGATACCCCGAATAAAAAAGATCGATGATAAAAAAATTGGAGGAACTACAATGAAAAGAAAAATTTTCAACAAACTATTTGTTTTAATAACAATAGCAATGATAGCTATTGTAGCCGGAAATTTCATTTTGCCGAATTTAAAAACGTCAATTGTCTCTGCGGGGGAAACCGGAAATGCAGACGTTTATCGGTACTCGTTAGACGGTTACCATGATATGGAGTTTTTACATAACGCTACGCAAGAACGATATCTAAAATCACACCGCACAAAAGCAAGCTCGTTTTTAAATCAAAAACGGGCTTTTTTTGCATTTTTGTCAAAAAACACAAAAATGTTTGTTTAAAACG
>JAITOQ010000220.1 GCA_031289865.1 Clostridiales bacterium | reverse complement strand
AAGGAAATAGAAAACATTTTAAAAGTTGAAAATTGAGAGTTGAAAGTTGAAAATTGAGGATAAAAGGAAAGTCGGCGGTGTCTTAATCAAAAAAAACCGATGTCATTCTGAGCGGAGCGAAGAATCTCAAAATTAATCAAGCTCTCGTTTTAGATTCTTCGCTCCGCTCAGAATGACATCCGCCTTTTATCGGAGCGAAGCGACCCTTATTTTTCAACTTTCAACTCTCAATTCTCAACTTCAAAGAGAAGTATTCCGCAAAACCGCCGTTTATAGAATACCTCTCCCGCATAAGTATTCCACAAAACGGCTTTTTATAGAATACTTTGCAAAAAAGAAATTCTTTTTCAAACAAAAAGTTATAAAAGCCTTGAAATATCCATAAAATCGTTGTATACTATATTCTGTAAATACAATTCAGTTATTTACGAGGTGCGTTATGAGCAGAGCGATCACAAAAGCGGTAATTCCCGCGGCGGGATTCGGGACGAGATTTTTGCCGTTTACAAAATCCGTACCAAAAGAAATGCTGCCTATAGTGGACAAGCCGACGATCCAATACATTGTCGAGGAAGCCGTTGCTTCGGGGATTCGGGAGATTCTGATCATTTTAAACAGAAACAAAAAATGTATCGAGGATCATTTTGACAAGGCTTACGAGCTTGAGGAGACCCTCAAAAAGTTTAACAAGCTTGACGAACTCCGTATAGTTTCGATGAACCACATCGACGCGGAATTTACATATGTCCGTCAAAAGGAGATGCACGGGTCGGGAGCGGCGGTCGCGCTTGCAAAAAACTTTGCCGACAACGAACCCTTTGCCGTATTATTCGGCGACGACGTGATTTATCACGCCCGTCCGTGTATAAAACAGCTCATGGATGCGCATGAAAACACGGGGCTGACGATTGTCGGCGTCCAACGCGTGGACGATGCTACCGCGAGGAAATGCGGGGTTATCCAAAAAGGCGCGGTCAAGGGGCGTTATACCGAAATCAAAGGGATCGTTGAAAAGCCCTCCGAAAAGGATGGGCTGCCGTCGAATCTTGCGAGTCTTGGGAGGTTTATTTTGACGCCCGATATTTTTGACGCTATCGGTCGTGCGCCCCTCAAAAACAACGAGGTTTTTCTGACCGACGCTATCAATTTGGTTGCGCATGAGATCGGCGCATACGCTTATGAGTTTGAGGGGACGCGCTACGATCTCGGCGACAAAACGGGCTTTTTGATTGCCAATATCGAATACGGATTGAGGGACAAAAACACGGGTGAAAAGCTGAAAAAATATCTTAGAGAGTTGAAAATTGAAAGTTGAGGATTTTTTTAATGCAAAATTCAGAATGCAGAATGCAGAATTGCGGATTTAAAAGAAAAGTCGTAGTCCTCTTGTAGGGGACGATGATCACATCGTCCCGTATCCGAATAAAAGAGTAGTCGCCGTTCCGCATTAAAAAAGCCAATGTCATTCTGAGCGAATGCGAAGAATCTAAAACGACAGCCGTACAACCACTAAAACACCAAATAAAACACAAAGACACAAAACAAAAATACAAAAATACAAAACACCAAAAGGAGTACATTTTTATGAGCGAATTTAAAGGATCAAAAACAGAAGCAAATTTGAAAGCCGCGTTTGCGGGGGAAAGCATGGCGTACACAAAGTACGGGTATTATGCGAGCCAAGCCAAAAAGGACGGTTACGAGCAGATTGCCGAAATTTTTGCGGATACGGCGGCGAACGAAAAGGAGCATGCGAAGCTTTGGTTTAAGGCTCTTCACGACGGCGCGGTTCCGAATACGGTACAAAATCTACTTGACGCGGCGGCGGGCGAAAATTACGAATGGACTGAAATGTACAAGGAGTTTGCCGCGGTCGCAAAGAAAGAGGGCTTTGACGAATTGGCGAGGCTGTTCCGCGTGGTCGGCGCGGTAGAAAAGACGCACGAGGCGCGTTATCAAAAGCTTGAGAGCAATATCGAGAGCAACGCGGTGTTTCAGAGCGCGGGCGAAAACGCGTGGCATTGCCGCAACTGCGGACATATCCATTACGGCGCGGCAGCACCCGAAAAATGTCCCGTTTGCGCACACCCTAAGGCGTATTTTGAATTAAATCCGACCAATTATTAAAATGCAGAATGCAGAATGCAGAATTGCGGATAAAAAATAAAATAGGCGTCACATTATAGCGTGGGTTTTTAAAACAGTTGACATTCTCTTGTAGGGGACGATGCCTTCATCGTCCCGTATCCGTATAAAAAAATAGGTATTATCACAAATAAAAAAAGTAGGTGTCATTCTTCGCTATATCAAAATGACGCCTATTTTATTTTTTATCCTCCGTTCGGATACGGGACGATGAGGGCATCGTCCCCTACAAGAGAATGTTCCTTTAAAATCCGCAATTCTGCATTCTGCATTATTTAACTCGACAACAGATACAACAACTCATTCAACCCCTTTCCATAATTTGTATAGAGGTCTATAGTCGTCACGGAAAAGTCGGGCAATAGGAGTTTCGGTTCGGTGACGAGGAGGACGATTTTTAGAGGGGTTTCGTTTTCTTTGGCGTATTTTTTAAAGAATAGGTAATCGGTTTTCAATCTATTACGGTCGGTATGTTTGGAGAGGACAAAGAGTACGGTTCCGCAGAGTTCGGCGACGTTTTCAAAAAAGCCGTTTCCGATAGGGGGCAGCTCGTGCGAATCGCCGCAGACCGTGTATTTATAGTCGTCGAGGTCGGAGACGAGGTCGTACGCAAAGAGCGCGTCATTCGGGGCGTATGCGAGGTATATATTTTTTTCGGTTCGATTTTTTTCGAGGTGTTTGAGGTCGAGTGACTCGTTGATCAGCATGCGTATCAAGTTATATTCGCTTATGAGGCTTCTGTGGCTTGCGGAATGGTTTCGGATAGTTGGGTGACCGCGGAGATCGATTATTTTTAGGTCGCGTCTTAGGCTGTAAAAGCGGTTTAGGAGGTCGACGCGTTTAAAGTCGTTGGAGACGCCGGTATGCGGGAGTTCTTCGTAATTTGCGTATTTAAGTTCCTCGCCCTCGTAGCCAAAATAGATCATAGCTTTTTGGTTATCGGACATTTTATTTCCGGTATAGCGACCGATTCTGCCCGTCATTTTGCCGCTTGTGACGATTACGAAGCCGTGTTTAAGTGATTCCATTTAGAATGCGTTTCCTTTAGTTTTTTATGCATAAAAAAACGTGCGGTGAATCAACAGGTCTTACATGAATCCACCGCACGTTGTTTTGTTAATTAGATTGTATCACAAAATCAAAATAAAAGCAAATTTTTTGCCGCTCACATCCAAATCCATCCAAAGCAGATTATGTACATAAGCCACTGCCAGAAATTAAACTTAACCGTTACGGACAAAATATACGTTTCTCCGTTAGAGTCGGTCGCGGTGATAGTGGCGGTGCCTTTTCTGTGCGCCGTGATTTTGCCGTTTTCATCGACGGTGGCGATCTTGTCGTCGCTTGATGAGTAGCCGACGATAGTTGCGCCCGCTTTTACGTCGACCGACATGGCATATTCGGCGTCGCGGTTGAGAGTGATCTTGTCCGTGACGTTAGGTATCTCTACTTCGTCGATAGGAGGAGGAGGGACCTCTTTTACGGTGAGGACGCTTTGAGCCGTCGCGAGCGACGCGGTAGCGGTCTCGTATGCGGTAAGCGTCGATCTTACGTCGGCGTATACGGTCTTTGCCGCCGTGATTATGGCTTGATACGCCGCCCAACTATCGTTGGTGTAGTCGGCTTTTACGAGGGTAGGGAGCTTGTCGAGCGCGTTTGCGAGAGCAATCTTTGCCACGGAGAGCTTTGTCACCAATACGTTTTTCGCGCTTGCGAGAGCGGCTATAGCCGCTTCGAGCTCCGCGAGTGTCGAGCCGCCGTTGTTGTACCCGTGCGCGTCCGTGATGATATCTTGATAAGCTATCCAGCTTGCTTCCGTGTAGTCCCCTTCGTTGAGGTTAGGGAGCTTGTCGAGCGCGTTTGCGAGAGCTTTCAGTGCGGCGGCGGTTTTTGTCTCCAATTTGCTTTCGGCGGTATCGAGCGACGCAATCGCGGCTTCAAACGCTTCGAGTGCCGTACCGTTGTCGCGGACATATTCCGCGGATGTGATTATGATGAGATACGTCGTCCAACTGTCGTTTGTATAATTGTCCTTTACAAGTACCGTGTCATTGTATACCTTGATTGCCGCTATCCTTGCGGCGAGCTCCGCTTTTGCCGCGGAGACCTTTGTCACAAGGAGCGTTTTTACGCCCGTGAGGGTGGCGAGCGCGGCTTCGAGTGCTTCTACCGTGGAGGCGGTACCCTTGTTGTATTCGCTCCATGCGGCATCGACGACCGCGGTATAAGCCGCATAGCTGTCCGCTGTGTAGAGTGATTCGGTAGGAGTCGGCAAGAGCGCGTTGAGCGCGGCTAATAGATTTGCCAGCGCGATCGTGACGTTTCTCACGAGCGATTCATTCGCATGGTCGAGCGCGTAGATTGCATCGTTGATTTCGGAGAGGGTCGCATTCCCGTCGTCGGATACGGCTTGCGCGTCCGCGATGATTGCGAGATAATCCGCCCAGCTTGATTCGGTATAATCTATCGGGTCTTTTCCGACGAGCATACCCGCGAGAGTGGTTACGAGGAGCGCTTTCGCAATGTCGAGTTTGTATACGAGCTTATTCGATGCGGTAGCGAGCGAATTTTTTGCGCTTTGCAGTTCGGAGAGCGTCGCCGCTCCGTTTTTGTCGTATACGGCTTGCGCGGCGGATATGACCGCGAGATACTCGTTATAACTTGCCTCGATATAGTCGGACGGAGTGAGGATAGGCATACCCGCGAGCGCGATACGTAGAGCCTCCCGCGCCGCGAGAAAAGCTTCTTGCTCCGCATGGGCTTTGGTCTCTAATTTGTCCTCCGCGGAGGCGAGCTTAGGGAGTTCTGCTTCTAACTGGGCGAGAGTAGAGTTATTATTATTGAGTACGCTTTTCGCGTTTGTGATGACCGCTTGATAAGCCGCCCAACTGAGTGGAGTATATAGATCCGCGTCGAGGGTCGGGAGAGCCGCTATCGCGTCCGACAGATTCGTCCGCGCTACCGAAATCTTTGTCACCAATACACCGTCTATTCCGACGAGCGTATCCTTTGCCGCGTCCAATTGAGGTGCGGTCGCGCTGCTATTATTGTATACCGCCCACGCGTTTTGAACGGTAGGGTAATATATCGCCCAAGTTGCGGCGGTGTATTCCGACTCCGTGCGGACGGGAAGTGCGTTTAACGCGGCGAGGAGAGCGGGTCTCGATACGGAAACCCTTGTGACCAAATGGCCTCCCGCGGCTTTGACAGTAGCGGTCGCGGCGTTTACGTCCGGTATAGAATTACTGTTGGCGAGTACGCTCCGTGCGTCTGCAATCTTTTCGGCATAAACCGTCCAAGTGGCTTCGGTGTAATCCGTGTCGACAAGGTTGGTAGGCAATGCGTCTAAAGCCGCTTGTAAAAGCTGTTTCGCTCCCACTATTCCCGAAACCAAAACGTTATGAGCGTTGGTTACGGTCGTAGCCGCGTCGTTAAGTTTATTTATATCGACTGCCGCCGACGCGGGGTTCGCCGTTTGCGCTATCAGAGCGTCCGAGACGCTTCCGTCCGACAAAATCGCGTTTGCTTTGACCGAAATCGCGGAAGGAGCGGTGAGTAACCCTTGATAAACCGTCCAGCTCTCCGGACTCCAATCGGATTGGATATACGCGGATTGAGCGGATATCGCGCTTGAGAGAGCGTTGCGCGCCGTAGTCAATTGATTGTAGAGCGAGGTGTTGAATTCGTGTGCGCCGATATCCGCGGTATCCGATAGGACATTGCCGTATACGTCGCTGTTACCAAGCGCAAAGGTTGCTTGCGTAACACCTTTGTTGATTATATTCGCCGTAGCGGCAGGCTTTAATTGGAAGTAGGAGATACGTTGACGGAATAGTCTCACATACTCGTCGCCGACGCCCCTTGTTTCATAAGAGATATTCGGATCCGCCGCATAACCCGACGGATTGACGAGATAATCTGCCGTTTGTGCCACCGTTAGGTTAAGATTATTTGAGCCCGTGTTCCAATATCCGCTGGTTGCTCTGAAAAAGGTTCCGGCGGTGAGGTTGTTGTAATAATAGTAATTGCCTTTGTTTTCACCGGTTCCCGTACTT
>JAITOQ010000199.1 GCA_031289865.1 Clostridiales bacterium | reverse complement strand
CCGGGCAGAATATCATGGAATTGATAGAGGAGAACCTCCTTCCACAATACGTCCAACTTGTCTTGATTGAGTTCGTAGCCGTACTTAGCGGCGGCAGCCGCTAAAAATTCGACGTTGTGAAACAGTACCTCCGCTTTGCGGTTGTATGCTTTGTTTCTGGCTTGTGTGGTCAAAGTCCCTTGGTGCTTTTCGAGATACAACTCGCCTTTATACACCTTTAAGACGCTTCGCGACTTTTCAAGCTCTTTAAAAAATTCCTCCGACGGCCCTTGAACCACGCCGGGTAAATTTTCCTTGCCGCCCTATCCCGCGATTCACTTTAAAACCACAAGCTCGCCCTCGCCGGGGCCGCCGCCGCCGTCGCCCGTACCGAACGGGAGATGCGCGACGTGCGTCCTATCCTTGTCCCTATTGTTTTTAAACGCCGCGTCGATAGCAATCGGTCCCGCGTCGCTGTTGTACGTCCCCTCGGGCGGGATATGCGCCAATATACGGCTCCCGTCAAGCCCTTCCCAAAGGAAGGAATTTAGAGGAAACGGATTGTGTTCGTTCCAACCGAGTTTGATAGTCAAAAAATATTCCATTCCCGTCTTTTTGACGATCTGCGGGATCTGCGCCGAAAAGCCAAAAACGTCCGGAAGCCACAAGACCTTTACGTCCTTTCCGAATTCGTCGGCAAAAAACCTTTTGCCGTAAAAGACCTGACGAATGAGAGATTCTCCGCAAGGTACGTTTGTATCGGGTTCGACCCACATACCGCCTTGCGGCTCTATCCTACCGCTCTCGACCGCATTTTTGATATTTGCATACACGGACGGGTGTGCGTCCTTTACCCATTCGTACTGCTGCGGCTGACTTGAGCCGAATATATAGTCGGGATATTTTTCGATATTTTTGAGCGCGGCAGTGTAGGTTCTCACCGCTTTTCTTTTTGTCTCACGGATAGGCCACAGCCACGCAAGATCGAGATGCGCGTGACCCGTCGCAAAAAAAGTAAATCTCCTCATGCCGTTATTGTCGCTCCCCTCTTTAAGGAGTTTTTTTCCTTCTGACAATCCGCTTTCGCCGCCCGTCAAAAAGGCTTGCGCGGCGGCTTTTAAGACGGTATAGATCTCTTTTTTCCGCGTCGGATTATCCGTCGCAAGATAAAAAAGGAATGCCGTCGCCCAATCGTAATAAAAGTCCTTTATCTCGTCGTTGACGATGACAAGCTCGGCGCGCTTCAGCCGCGCAAAGCCCTTGTTCCGTCCGTACCAACCGTTGTTTGAGGTCTCGACGGTCAAATTGACGCGTGCGCCGCCCTCCGCGTAAGGCGAGATCTCGACAATCTTTTTGGCTCGGATAGGCTGCATATGGTTTTCAAGCCCCGCGATACTTCCGACCCCTCCCTTTGGACGCGGAAAGTCAAGCCCCGTAAGAGAGGTCAAGCCTTGTACGGGCGCGCCGCCGTCGTCGTACACACACCCCTCTCCGTCCACGTCTATGACGGCGGCTAAGTGTTTACCCGACGCCGTATAAGGGATTTCCGCGGAAAACCGAAACCACCCGCAGTCAAAAAATCCGCCCCATTTACCGCCTTTCTCTATAGGGCGGTAGGTTGCGTTTTTTGCCGCGTCAAAGGGCGTAGGCTCGTGGCTCACGATATACTCCGCATTAAGCGGACATACCGAAGTATAGACAGCCTCTTTAAGCGATTTGATTTCCCGATTAAACAACGCTAATTCATGCGCTAATTTTGCTCTTGCTCCCATAATTGATCCTTTATTTCCTCATAATATATTTTTTACCGAGTATACCCTTTAATTTTTCTCTAAGTTCGGAAAAAGTCCCCTCGGTGATACTGTTTTTGTTAAATAAAAATCCGCTCATGTTACTTAAATATATCATAACAATCTCTTTGTGTTCCTCGATTTTGTAAATGCCCGTATAATATGACTCCAAAACCTCACGCGCAATTTTGTTTTCCTTTTCGATAATAAAACCGTCCTCTAAAAAGGTCGTTTTTTGCGCGCCGTCGGCAAAGTGAATGCGGTTTGTCTTGATTTGTCTTTTCGCGGCATAGCGGTTTGCAAAAAGCATTAACGGATAAATCACAACGCCGTATACGATAAGGAAAATCCCGAAGACTAAGAATAACCCATCTCCGTCTTGCGCAATCAACTCCGCAATCAAAATTAAGATACCGAAAATCACTACGACAAGCGAGAAAATCAAAGCGATTCTTTTCACTTTTTTACGATTAAACTGCAAGTAATCCGCTTGAACGTTCTTGCTTTCAAACACTACTTTCATGGCCTTTTCTCCTTTTTTTCAGCCTTAGGTGATATTATATCATAAAAAAGATATTTTTGCAATATGATTTTGAATAATGATATATTTGGTGATAATATGAGAGCCGTAACCCGTTCCGAATTAAAAGCCCATACCGCACTTTTTCATGACCGCCGCGCATTTTTACAACGGTTTTTTCATGCCGCGGTTCTTTTCACGCTCCTCTCCGCTATACTCGCGCTCGCGTTAAATTCGCAGATCTATACCGCGTCGGTACTCCGCGGACTTAAGCTGTTTTTTGAATCGGTGTTTCCGTCCGTGTTTCCTTTTGCGATCCTTTCGGGACTGATTTTAAACGTCGTGACCATTGAAACGGAAAAAGAAAACTTTTTAAAAAAGACCTTTTCAAAACTCTTTTCTCTCCCGCCCTCATTCGGTTACGCCTTTCTCCTAAGTCTTTTGTCGGGCTATCCCGTCGGTGCGCGGCTCACCCACGCGCTCTGCCGCAAAAAAAACACAGACCCGAAACAAGTCATAGCCGCGACCGCCTTGACATCCGTCGCCGGCCCTCTCTTCCTTTTAAACGTCGTCGGCTTTAAATTTTTCGGCGATATAAAGATCGGGATTATCCTCGTATTTTCTCAAGTCACCGCCGCGCTCCTATCGGGCTTTATATTTCGACCCAAAGGACAGTCGTACGTGCAACCGCCGCAAATCTTCGACGACAAGCGGAACACTCCGCGAGTACAATCCGAAACAAAGCTTTTTGATTTAGTCGGCGAAAGCATAACGGCGTCGGTATCCTCTATGCTCTCCGTCGGCGGTACTATAGCGTTTTTTTATATGCTGTCGGATATGCTGAAAAACAGTCCGTTCCTCACTCCGATTTTGGAGCTGTTGACACGCGTCACAAAAAATCCGCAAGCCTCCGACGGTATTTTGTTCGGCTTGATCGAGATGACACGCGGAGCTGCCGACGTCGCGGTATCGGGACTTCCGCTCGTTTTTGCCGTCCCCGCCGCCGCCGCTCTCGTTGCGTTCGGCGGGCTTTCCGTCGCCGTCCAAAATCTGATCTGTCTGAAAGGCTCCGCTCTCACCGTCCGCGCCTATTTTAAAATCAAAGCGGTTCAAGCCGTTATAGCGGGCATAACCGCGGGGATTATCATGCTTTTAAGTAATAGGTAATATTTCGAATTGAAAGTTGAAAATTGAAAGTTGAAAATTGCGGACAAAAAAGCATGTGTCCTATTGCCGATAAAAAGTATGTGTCATTCTGAGCTTGCGAAGAATCTAAAACGATTTCTCCGAACTTACTCTCGTTATCATCACTTTTCAACTCTCAACCTTCAACTTTCAACTCTAAACTCACATCTCGCTTATTACTTATACTTCCTAAAGTCCGGATGTATATACCTCGCTCCGTTCTTTTTGATTCCCGCAAAAGCGACCGCTCTCTTTGGGCAGACGTTGATACAGCCTTGACAGCTTTGGCATTTCCACCGATTGATTTTAGGCGGCAAGCCGTCACGCGATTTGATTGCGCCGCCGGGGCAGATTTTTTCGCACCGCCCGCAACGCACGCAGTCTTTTGTTATCCTAAGCGAAAGATTGAGTAAGGGACGGCATACGCGAAAGGTACGCGACACTATCCCGAAGAGAGGGTGAAAGGTCTTTACACGGTTGCTTTTTCGCGCTTCTATCTCTTTGGCTATCGCCTCTACCGCACCGCGCTGTTCCTCTATCCCGCGCTCGACTTCGTCAGCCGTAGGAAGTCCGAATATCGGTACAAAATTTTCTATCGACTTGACGTCAAAACACGCTTGAACCGCCCCTTTAAAATACGCTTTTGCGTGAGTTATCGCCGCGCCGTGTTTCGTCCCGCGAGAAACGACAAAAGCGGTATATTCGGCTTTTACCTTGAGATTTCTAAAAAAGCCGTACATGAGCGAGGGCAAGCCGTACGCGTATGCGGGAAAAATGACTACAACTCTATCGGCTTCAAAAATCCGCTTCTCTTTTTTTACGGATTCCGCAAATTTTCTTGTCACACGGTGCAATTCGGCTTCTCCGAGCGCGCTCGCAACTTGTACCGCCGCGGAATAGCAATTCCCCGTCCCCGAAAAATAAAAAATGATATTTCTTTCGTTTGCCATATTTTGTAAATAAATTCTCCATAAACGCGGTATAGACACGTTTTTTTGACGCACAATAAGCTATTCCTTATAGGCGTCTTTTAAAATCTTGTTTATGTCCCTTTCTGTGATTTTTCCCTCGTGTACCTTTTTGCCGTCCAAAAAAAAGCACGGCACATAATAGTAGTCCCTCTCCTCCGCAAGCGCGGGTGAAAGCTCCTCCTCTATGAGTTCAAACCGAAGGCTTTTGTACTTCGGCTCCGCGATTAACGCGTCCTTTAAAAGCCCGAACGCCTTTTGGCAATGCGGGCAATCGATTAAAAAATAAAGTTCAATTTTTTTCATGCGTATTTCTCCTTTTTTATCTTTTCCGTTTTTACGGTAAAATTCAAATACAAGACCTAAAATTCCAAAGCAGCACGGTACAGCCAATCCGCACGCGCTATCAAAAAACTCCTCATAAAACCGTAATGCTCGCCGAAGGAATGAATATCGTGCAATTGCGAATGAAACATTTCGCTGTTCGTATTTAAAAGTTCGGGCCAACGCTCAAAATTGCTCTGCACCGAAGGATATATATAAAAAACCGCATCGTCCAAAGCGTTCAAAACATACGGAAAAACCTCTTTGTAAAACCAAATATAACGCGTACGGTATGCGGCGCAAAATTCGGATATCGCCGTCAGTTTTTTGAACCAAAGGTGCCGCGCCCGTACAAAATATCCGTACGGTCCGCCGCCCTCATAAGTGCCGTAGGTCTGATCAAAATCCCAAACGGGTCCCATATGGAGTTTATCGTTCGGCTTTTTGTAGAAATAAACGCTTCTCGAACTCGCGTCCGCGTCGATATTTTTTGAAAGCTCTTGTATCAACAGAAAATCCACAAAGCTGTCTTCGTCGCAAAGATCAAGAAATGCCCCGTAATCCTTAGCGTCAAGCGCGAGGTTTACGCGTCGGACATAATCTTTCATATACGCTACAATAATGCCGTACCTATTCGGATCTATACCGTCGTCGTCTATCTTAGGATAATTTATCTCGTATTGAATACCGCCCACAACGATATAATCGATATCCTCCGCGCCCGCCGCGCCCCACGTTTGCTCCAAAATAAAGCCCGTATCTCCGTTAGCCGCCGTCGGCTGTTCCTCCAAATCCACTCTCGCGGGACTCGCCTCAACGGTCTCCATTAAAAGGTATAGACCCTTTTTTTCTCCGTTTAAAATCAAGTCTACAAAATATGTTTTAGGCGCGAAGTCAAACCCGTCCAAGGTTTGCGCCGTCAAATAAGTGACGTAGTTTCGCAACAGCGTCCGATCCAAATAATTTGCGACAAGAGCCCAATTTTTGTTGCCCGAATTTCCGAATACGGAGGTGTTCTTTTTGTCAAACTTAACCTTGTAGGAGCCTTTGGGCAGATACCGCGAAAAATTGCCGCGCAAGCGCATTTGCATAGCGACCGCGTCCATATTAAACGCGCCGTCAGTACAATCCAAACTGAATACCCCGAACGCATATTCGGGTTTTTCAATGTCGGGAGACGATTCCGTCGTAATCCGCACGGTCGGAACCTCTCCGAACATCGTGACATACTGCGCTCTAAACAGACTCTCTTCCTCCGAAAAATCTCTGTCCGTCGGCTCAAGGAACTTCGGGTACAGCTTCATGTTGCCCTTCACACTTTCGGTAAAATGAAAAAACGTCCTATCGTCCTTACCGTCGGTAAACCAACCGATAAATATTTTGTCCTCCGTACTCGGCAGTATCTCGCCCGTCGTCGTCTGAAAGGGCTTCACCTTTTTTTCGAGAAATAACGACCCGTCCTCGTTATAGAACGAAACCCGAAACATGTGAAAGATAAAAATATAGCCGCATAATATGCCCACGGTTACGAGCAGTGTCAAAATCGGAGTTACTATCTTAAATATTTTAGATTTTTTCATTCTTATATTATAACGCAATTTAAAAGGCTTTGTCAATACTATTTAGGAAGTTGAAAATTGAAAGTTGAAAATTGAAAATTGCGGATAAAATAAAAAAAGTCGGAGCATTACCCCCGACTCATGACAGACCATCCAAAAATAACGGTAAAGTTTTTGAAAAGAAGGCGAGGAAAAATTTTTGAAAAAATTTTCTCTCGCACCTCTATTATCAAAAAGAATAAACCCCTTATCAAAAAAATAAACTCTTCCCGCTCATCTCGTCGGGTACTTCTATCCCCAGCATTCCGAGGAGTGTAGGCGCGAGATCCGCGAGCCGTCCGTCTTTTCTCAACTTGACTTTTTTGTCACGGACGACCGCAATGAGCGGAACGGGATTGTACACGGTATGCGCGGTATACGGCGAACCGTCCGCTTCGTACATCTGTTCGGCGTTTCCGTGATCCGCGGTAATCAAGACTTCCCCGCCTTGCTTTAGGATCGCTTTGACGACCTTTTCGGTACAAGCGTCCACCGCCTTTACCGCCGCGACCGCCGCGGACATGACTCCCGTATGCCCGACCATATCGCAGTTTGCAAAGTTGAGTATCATCACGTCGTATTTACCCGACTCGATAAGCCCGACCGCCTTGTCCGCGACCTCATACGCGCTCATCTCCGGCTTTTGGTCGTAGGTATCGACCTTAGGCGACGAAATCAGCACGTTGTCCTGCCCCTCAAACGGAGCTTCTATACCGCCGTTAAAAAAGAAAGTGACATGCGCGTACTTCTCCGTTTCGGCGATACGCAGCTGCTTTAAACCCGCTTGCGAAATCACCTCTCCGAATAGCCGCGACATGCTTTGAGGCTTAAATGCGACGCTGAGATTTTTAAACGCGGCGAATTTTGCGTCATATTGCGTAAAGCAAACGTACTTTACTCCGATATAGCCCTTTTTGCGCGCAAAGCTATCAAATTCCTTTTCGGCAAACGCCCGCGTAAGCTCGCGTGCACGGTCGGGACGGAAATTAAAGAATATCACGCTGTCGCCCGCATCTACCGTACCGACGGGCTTTCCGCTCTCCGTGATAACCGTCGGGACGACAAATTCGTCGGTCGCGGCTGACTTTAAGACCGCCTCTTCCGCAGACGCGGCAAAGACCCCGTCGCCGTCCGCAATAGCTTTGTAAGCCTTTTCGACGCGATCCCAACGGTTGTCGCGGTCCATAGCGTAATATCTGCCCATGACCGACGCAATCCGACCGTAACCGATCTTTTTGATATAGTTTTCAAGCTTGATGATATAGTCGCGGCCCGAACTCGGCGGTACGTCGCGCCCGTCCAAAAAGCAATGAACGTAAGCGTTTTTTACCCCTTCTTCCTTAGCGAGCCTTAGGAGCGCGAAAAGGTGTTCGATATGGCTGTGAACCCCGCCGTCCGAAAGCAAGCCGAAAAGATGAATATTCTTTCCGTTCTTTTTTGCCGAACGCACAGCGTCCAAAAGTTCCGCGTTCTTAAAAAACTCGCCCGTTTCGATAGCTTTTGAGATCTTGACCAATTCTTGAAAGACGATACGCCCCGCGCCGATATTGGTGTGTCCGACCTCGCTGTTTCCCATTTGCCCCTTAGGGAGTCCGACGTCCTCGCCGCTGCAAGCGATATAGGTGTAGGGGTACTCCTTTTTTAGCGAACGGATAAAGGGTATACCGCTCTCGCGCACCGCGTTGCCGTATACGTCGGACGTGTACCCGAAGCCGTCCAAAATGAGCAGAGCCGTTATTTTTTTACTCATAGTTACTCCTTAATTTTTAGGTAATAGGTAATAAGTAATAGGTAATAAGTGAGGATTATTAGAGATGTGATTCGGAGAAATCGTTTTAGATTCTTCGCCAGCTCAGAATGACACCGACTTTTTTAGGTACACCTACTTTTTATTTGAGCGAAGCGACACCTTACTTATTACCTATTACTATTACTTATTACCTATACAAAACTACATTTTTAAAGTCTTCGGCTTTTAAGCTTGCACCGCCGATTAAGCCGCCGTCAATGTTTGGCATAGCCATGAGCTCCGCGACGTTTTTCGCGTTCATCGAGCCGCCGTACTGTATCCGCATAGCGTCCGCGGCACCCTTGCCGTAAAGCTCCTTGACCGCGTTTCTGATGACCGCTATGGTCTTGTCCGCGTCCTCGCTCGTCGCGGTCTTTCCCGTCCCGATTGCCCAAACGGGTTCGTAAGCGATGACGATATTTTTGAGTTCGGCGGCATCGATTCCGACAAACGCGCCGTTGGTCTGTCTTATGACGACCTCGTCGGTCTTGCCGCTCTCGCGTTCGTTCAACAGTTCGCCCACGCAAATGATAGGCTTTATGCCCTTTGACAATGCGGCTTTGGCTCTCTTGTTGACGGTTTCGTCGGTTTCGCCGAAATACTGACGGCGTTCGCTGTGTCCGACGATAACGTATTCGACATTGAGCTCTTTGAGCATGTCCGCGGAAATCTCGCCCGTAAACGCACCCTTGTCCGCCCAATGAATATTCTCCGCGCCAAGCTTAATGTTTGTCCCGCGCAATAGATCGCCCGCCGCCGCAATCGAGGTGTAAGGCACGCAAACCGCAACTTCGCATTTCGCGTCTTTTACAAGGGGTATAAGAGCGGTCAAAAGCTCTTTTGTCTCTTTGATCGTGTTGTTCATTTTCCAATTGCCCGCAATAATCGGTAATCTTGACATATTTTTTTCCTCGCTTTATTTTTTTTAAAATTTTGTTTTATCGTTTTTTATTTCTCATTGAGACACGCTACGCCCGGCAGCTCTAACCCTTCCAAAAACTCAAGACTTGCGCCGCCGCCCGTCGAGATATGGGTCATTTTGTCGGCATATCCGAGTTGGGTGACCGCCGCCGCGCTGTCGCCGCCGCCGATGATCGTCACAGCGTCGGTTTTGCTCAAAGCCTCCGCGACGGCTTTTGTCCCGCCCGCAAAATTTTCAAATTCAAATACGCCCATAGGTCCGTTCCAGATGACGGTCTTTGCGTTTGCCACGGCATCCGTAAAGAGTTTGATAGTCTTAGGACCTATGTCAAGCCCTTGCCAGCCGTCGGGAATATCACCCTCGACAACCTTTTGATTTGCGTCGTTTGCAAACGCGTCCGCAATCTTGTTGTCGAGCGGTAAAAGGAACTTCACCTTTTTTACCTTAGCTTTTTGGAGCAATTCCTTTGCAAGCTCCACCTTGTCGCTTTCGCAAAGTGACGCGCCGATATTTTTTCCGAGAGCCTTTAAAAAGGTGTACGCCATCGCGCCGCCGATGATCAAGGTGTCGACCTTTTCTAATAGGTTGTTGATGACCCCGATTTTGTCGGAGACCTTAGCCCCGCCCAAAATCGCGACGAACGGACGCTTTGGCGCATCGAGCGCGCCGCCCATGATTTCAAGCTCCTTTTGAATGAGAAAGCCCGAAACGGCGGTCTTTACAAAGCCGTACTGCGCGACGCCCGCGGTGGACGCGTGCGCTCTGTGAGCCGTACCGAACGCGTCGTTGACATAGACGTCTATACCCTCGGAGAGAGCCTTGCAAAACTCCTTGTCGTTTTCCTCCTCTTCCTTGTGAAAGCGAAGGTTTTCAAGAAGCAAAACGTCTCCGCCCTTTAAGCCGGCTTTAAGCTGTTTTGCGGACGGTCCTATGACGTCCTCCGCAAACAAAACCGGCTTGCCGAGATATTCGGAAAGCTTTGCCGCAATCGGCTTTAGGGTGTACTTTAAGTTAAATTCACCCTTAGGACGACCGAGATGGGAGCAAAGGACAATCTTTGCGCCCTCCTTGATCAAATACTTGATCGTCGGTACCGCGCCTTCGATACGCGTGACGTCGGTCACAACGCCGTCCTTGACGGGTACGTTAAAATCGACGCGGACTAAACAGGTTTTTCCCGCGACGCTGATGTCTTTTACGGATTTTTTGCTCATAATTATTACTCCTCGTAATTTTATTTTTTTATATTTGTTTTTAATACTGCGCTTTTTGAATATACTAAAATATATTACTATAGAATTATAGCACAAAACGGAAAGGATTGGCAACTAAAAAGTAATAAGTAATAGGCAATAAGTAATAGCTAATAAGTAATTAGGCAATAAGTAATTAGGCAATAAGTAATTAGGTAATAAGTAATTAGGTAATAAGTAATAAGTGAGGTATCGCTTCGCTCTAATAAAAAGTCGGTGTCATTCTGAGCAAACGCGAAGAATCTAAAACGATTTCTCCGATTCTCCGAATCACATCTCTAATTATCCGCAATTTTGCATTCTGCATTCTGCATTTTGCCTTCTGCATTAAAAAAATCCTCACTTTTCAACTCTCAACTCTCAACTTTCAACTTAAAAAAAGGAGTTAATTATAAAATGACCATAGTATTGACGGGCGGCGGGACGGCGGGGCATGTCATGCCGAATATTTCACTGCTCCCCTACTTAAAAAAATATTTTGACAAGATATGCTATATCGGCGGGAAGAACGGCATGGAAAAAGATATCGCGGCGCGTTACGGCGTCCCTTTTTTCGGGACGGAAACCGTCAAGCTCGACCGCGCAAAGCCCCTCAAAAATCTGAAAATCCCTCTCGTTCTGCCGCGTGCCGTAAAGGAAGCGAAAAAAATACTGTCGGAGATTGTTCCCGATATCGTCTATTCTAAGGGGGGCTATGCCGCGCTCCCGACCGTCCTCGCGGCGCGCTCGCTGGGGATACCCGTCGTCGCGCACGAATCGGACATGACCTTAGGCGTAGCCAACAAGCTCACCGCAAGATTTTGCCGAAGGGTCTTTTTGAGCTTTGAAAACCCCGATTACCAAAAAGACCCCAAATATCTGTATGCGGGCAGCCCCGTCCGCGACGAAATCTTCGGCTATAAAAAAGCCGAAGTAAAAAAAGCCCTCGGTATCCCCGACGATCTCCCCGTCGTCCTCTTTACGGGCGGGAGTCTCGGCGCGCAAGCCATAAACGAAGCGGTCTATGCCGCCCTTCCCGCTCTTACCAAATCATATTATGTATTACACATTACGGGAAAATCGGGAATACTTCGAGATGAAGTTGAAAATAATCCTACGGAAAAATCCGCTCACGACACCGCCCACAACAAGCCTTCTGCCGCGAATAGAACCGAAACGCCAACCGCAAAATCCGCTCACGACACCGTTGATAAGTCAAAGCCTTTCACCGCGAACAGAACCGAACCGCCGACCGCAAAATCCGACCGTTATCACGCATTCGCGTACCACGACAAAATCGGCGAGCTTTTCGCGGCAAGCGATCTCGTGGTTTCGCGGGCGGGCGCAAATACGGCGGCGGAGCTGTACGCTCTCGGAAAACGCACCCTCTTTATCCCTCTCCCCAAAGCCGCGTCGAGAGGCGATCAAATCTTAAACGCGGAATATTATGAAAAGAAAAACGCGGCAAGAATACTCTGTCAAGACCGCCTAAACGAGGCTCTGCTCGATTCTATCCGCTCTCTTCTCTCCTCCCCCGAACCCAAACCCGCCTCAAAAAGCCCGAATGCAGAGATCGCAAAGATGATTTTTGAAGAAACAAAATAAAAGGTCGGTGTCATTCTTGTAGGGGCGACCGCCTCGGTCGACCGTTGTCATTCTGAGCTTGCGAAGAATCTCAAACGTCAAATGTAGGCGCGACCGGTGTCATTCTGAGCTTGCGAAGAATCTCAAACGTCAGCCGTACGATAACTAAAACACTTCTCTTGTAGGGGACGATGCCTCATCGTCCCGCACCGAATGAAAAACCTCGTAACAACAAAAACAGCGAACGCTCTAAAACGTCCGCTGTTTTCCTCATTTAACCCTTTATTTTTCCTTATCTTGCGTTCAAATCCTTATTCTTTGATCCAAATCGCATACAAGGTTATGCCGTCAGTCGCGCTATTCACATTCGCCGCCGTGTAAGCCGCAGTTGTACCGCCCGAGGTCGTCGCCCAACCGCCAAAAGTATAGCCCTCGCGGTATGGTGCGAAAATCCCATTTTCGGCGGTCGGATTAGAAATACTGCTTGCCGTCTTTGTAAACGAAACTACATAGCTCTTGTCAGCCGACAACGTACAGCCCCATACCACAGGACGGTTTGAATCGTTCCATTCTATATCCCAACCGCTCGGTTTACTTGAAGCCTCTACATAAATCGTTAGCTTGCTACAATCTTGAAAAGCGTTGCTTCCTATGGACGTTACATTACTATGAATAGTGATCGAGGTCAGTCCTCTACAAAAATAGAAAGCCATAATCCCGATACTTGTCACATTAGGTATCGTCATTGTGGTCAGTACGCTACAATATAAGAAAGCATAATTACCGATACTTGTCACATTAGGTAACGAGATAGAGGTCAGTACGCTACAATAATTGAAAGCATAATTACCGATACTTG
>JAITOQ010000182.1 GCA_031289865.1 Clostridiales bacterium | reverse complement strand
CGTGCTTACCGCCCCAATTCATGTGAACGGGCGGTTCGATATAGCAGTTCTCCCCGATCGCGGCGAACATTTTTTTTAAAAGCCGCGCTCTCCTCCGTTTGGGATACGGGCTTGTCTTGTTAAACCGCCTAAGGCGTGCAAGACGCCGCGTCTGCTCCGCCATCAATTCCGCGTCGTTAGGGTCGTACAATTCACCGCTTTGCATACGTCTTTTTATTTCGTTAATATCCATAATACGCTTATCCCTCCTAATAAAAAAGATTAGAGAATTAAACCTCTAACCCGATACTTACCCTATAAAAGCGGTAAAACTTTTGAAAAGAGTGCAGAGAAAAAATTTTCCTAAAAATTTTGTCTCTGCATAATTCTTATCAATAAATAAAAGCAATAATTATTCGCCTTTAAACGGCAGCAATGCCATGATACGGGCGCGTTTAATCCCTTCCGCAAGCACTCTTTGGTGTTTTGCGCAAGTACCCGTCATTCTTCTCGGCATCATTTTGCCCTTTTCGGTGACAAATCTTTTTAATTTTGCGACGTCTTTATAGTCTACCTCGTCGATTTTGTCCACGCAAAACACGCAAACCTTTTTCTTGGGAATGCGTTTCATAGGACGTTTGACTTCTTTATTGTCCGCCATACTAAACTCCTTATAAAATTATGAAATTGTGAGATACTTGCGCTTTCCGCAAGTTCCTTTAAAACGGCAGATCCTCGTCTACCGGTTTGAGTTCGGCGCGTCTTTCGGATCTGTCGAATCTCGGCGCGGGCGCATCGTCCTCAGCCGATTGTTCCGCAATGCTCTCGCGTGAACTCAAAAACTGAACCTCGTCCGCAATGATTTCCGTAACATACCGTTTTGACCCGTCTTGAGCGTCATAACTACGCGTTTGGATCGTGCCGACTACCGCCGCACGGTTGCCCTTTTTGAGGTATTTCGCGCAATTTTCGGCTTGAGCCTTCCAAACGATGATGGGGAGAAAATCCGCTTCTCTGCTCCCGTCCGCGCTTTGGAACCGCCGCGATACCGCCAAAGTAAATTTACAGACCGAAAGGCCCGACGTTGTCGTGGATAATTCGGGATCCTTCGTGAGATTCCCGATCAAACAAGCTCTGTTCATCTTTCGCGCTCCTTATTTTTTTATAGTCAATTTTACCGTTTGAAACGGATTTTTTTCGGCAATCCGCAAAGCCGCTGCTTATATCTATTTTTTTAGAACCAGCTTGCGAACAAAACCGTCTGTGATAAGCATCTGCCGCTCTAATTCTTGCGGAACAGTCGGGTCGGACGTAAAGTTCATAAGAACATAGTAGCCTTCGGTCTTAAAATCAATCGGGTAAGCGTATTTTTTCGCTCCCCACTTGTCTATAGACTCGACACTGCCGCCGCCCGTTTCGATGACCGATTTAAATTTCTCGATCAACGCCGTCTTTTGCTCATCACTAAGCTCGTTCTGAATAATATACAAAACCTCGTATTTATTCATTCTGCACCTCCTTTTGGACTTCGATCCGAAACCCTCGTTTCGGATAAGGATTTTGCGGACAAAAAATCCGCTTACCTATTATATCTCAATTTTTCCGCTAAGTAAAGCGATTTGAGTGGGTTTTTGAAAAAAAGCGGCTATCTCTGTTGAGATAACCGCTTTTTAACGCTTTAATCAAATTATAAACTTATCTGCCTTGATCTTCGGCGCGAATGGCTTCTTCTTCCTCGATACGTCTTGTGATCCTATCGAGTCTGCCTTGATAGCCCGCCTTTGTACCGTCGATCATGCCGAGGCTCAATGCCTTTTCGCAGAGTGCTTTCGCCTCGTAGAGTCTGTCTTGTTTCTCAAGAATCATGACCAATCTCTTGAGCGAATAGAGATTTGCGGGATAATCCTTAACATACGCAAAGCTATAATTGATATCCTCGCGGCACTTCGCTTCGCATTTGTCGAGAATTCCGTCCTCTTTACGTCTTGCAAAATAGATACGAATCAACTTATCGTTTATCTTGCTCACGACGTCCGCACGGTCTGAAAACTTTTTGACGAGATAATCATAGAGATTGTCGAGAAGCTCGATAGAGATTGCCTTTCTGTATCTCGTAATGTATGTGAATACCAATCTAAAGAACATCGTGTTGTCCCCATCTATGACATAGAACGGGAATCTCGGTACATAAACCCTTGTTCCCTCGACAAAGAGTTCTCTAAACTCGGGCTTCAGCTCGTCCGGCAAGTTGTAGTAGTAATCGTCGCGTATGAGTATCTGCTCTCTCGCAACCTTTTCGCCCGTCTCGTTGACATAATACCAACCGTCTTGATAGGTATAGCCCTCCGGAATTTCAGGCGTAACGTCGTCGAAAATCGCCGTTTCGTTGGACTCGTCGGAACGCTTGTCCTCTTCTTCCTCGACTGTAAACTTTTCAACCGGCAAGAACTCTTCTTTTTCGTCAACGGCGGTCGCCGCGGCGGCTGCCGCCGCTTTTTCTTCCTCCGCCTTTGCCGCTTCTTCGGCGGCTTTAACCGCCTCGGCTTGTTCGGCGGCTTTGACAGCTTCTTCTTCCGCAAGCTTAGCCGCTTCTTGCTTCTCTATTTCGTTGATAAAATAAGTGTAATAGACGTAATTCTTCTCTTCTTCCGGAGCGGGCGCGGTATTAGGTTTTGCCTCTTCCTCTTGAATGACGATTTGATTGTCGTCCGTTACGACATAATAGGTATCTCTCGGCGGGTATTCCGTAGGATCGCTCGTCGCTCCCAAATGATTTTGAGCGTATACGTTCCCTTGATTTGCCGCATATCCGTACCAACGGACTGCCTCCGCGGTATCGGCGGGTACGCCTTCGCCCGTTTCGTATAGATAACCAAGATTGTTTTGCGCGTCGGAATGTCCCTTTTCGGCGGCTTTTTCATAGAGTGCGGCGGCTTTCGCGGTGTTTTTCTTTACGCCGTTACCCGCGTAATAGCTGTTACCGAGATTATAAAGCCCGTTCGCATTGTCTTGATCGGCGGCTTTCGCATACCATTTGACGGCTTCTCCCGCGTCTTGAGGGACTCCGCGTCCCGTCTGATACGCATAGCCGAGATTGTTTTGCGCGTTTGCGTTGTCTTGTTTAGCGGATTTTTTGTACCATCTCGCCGCTTCTTCAAGGTTTTGAGGAACGCCCTCGCCGTGTTCGTTCATGATACCGACGATAAGCTGCGCTTCCGCATCGCCTTGTTTGGCTTTTTCAAGATAGGTCTGATAGAGAATCGCGTTCTTTTCGTCGTCGGAAAGAGCATCCTCTTGCTTCGCCGCTTCAGCGACCGTCTCCGTAACCGTTTCGTCTTTGACTTTGATCACAACCGCGGCTTCGTCCGAAACGAGCGGTTGATCTCCCTCTTGAATCAATACGGTGTCGGTGTCGGCTACGACATAAAACGAATTTTTGATAGGATATTCGGTCGGGTCGTTGACCACACCTAAGCGTTTCACCGCATAGACGTTGCCTTGCGCCTCCGCATAACTGTACCACTTCTCAGATTGCTCGTTGTTTTGCGGTACTCCGTCGCCGATTTCATAGAGCCGTCCAAGGTTGTTTTGCGCGCCCGAATGTCCCGCCGCGCCCGCCTTGCCGAATAATTCGGCGGCTTTGCCGCTGTCCTTTTTGACGCCTTTGCCCTTGTAATAGCTGTTACCGAGGTTATAAAGCCCGTTCGCGTTTCCTTGATCGGCGGCTTTTTCATACCATTTTGCCGCTTCCGTATAGTCTTGCGGTACTCCGCGTCCCGTTTCGTAAGCATAGCCGAGAGTGTTTTGAGCGTCCGCGTTGCCTTGCGTCGCGGATCTTCTGTACCATTTTACCGCTTCTTCGGGATTTTGCGGAACACCGTCGCCGCGTTCGTTCATGACGCCGACGATAAGTTGTGCCTCCGCATCTCCGCTTTCGGCTTTTTTCAAAGCGATTTGATACGCCTTTGCGTCGCTCGCTTCCTTTATTAGGGTCGGATCGGTCAACGCGACGTTTTGTTTCTCTTCCTCGCGGATATGTACGACGTTACCGCCGCCCACGACATAATACGCCTTTTTAGAAGGATATTCGGTCGGTTCTCCGACGACGCCCAAACGATCTGCCGCATAGACGTTGCCTTGACTCTCCGCATAACCGTACCAACGCGCCGCTTGCTCGCTGTTTTGCGGTACGCCCTCGCCCGTCTCATATAGATAGCCGAGATTGTTTTGTGCGTCGGAATGCCCTTGCGCGCCCGCTTTTCCGTAAAGTTCGGCGGCCTTTTTGCTATCCTTCTTTACTCCCATTCCTTTATAATAGCTGTTACCGAGGTTATAAAGCCCGTTCGCGTTTCCTTGATCGGCGGACTTTGCATACCACTTCGCCGCTTCCGCATAATCCTGCTGCGGTACGCCGCGTCCTACCTCGTAAGCATAGCCGAGATTGTTTTGAGCGTCCGCGTTTCCTTTCTTAGCGGACTTTTTGTACCACTTAACCGCTTTGGTAAAGTCTTGAGGAACTCCTTCGCCGCGTTCGTTCATGACGCCGACGATGAGCTGCGCCTCCGCATCTCCCTCTTGCGCTCTCTTTAAGCAAGACTCGTACAAAAGAATTTTTTCGACTTCGGTAGTCCCCGTAACCTTTTCTTCGGTTTTCTTGACGACCGTTTCTTCGGTTTCTTCGGTTTTGGTCACTGCAACCTTTTCGGTCTTTGCCGCTCTCTTAAACTTCAGCTTTAACCAAACGACGACCAAACCGACGAGAAAAACGATAAGACAGAGAACCAACAGCAATCCGATCGCGACCACAAGATTTAAGGCGATCCCTTCGACCCCTTGAGCGGCTGCCCACGACGGGTCGAGAAATGCGTAAACGAAATTCTTTGAGGTCGGATCTATAGCGACGGAAATCGCCCCGACCGCTGCCACTACCATAAAATAGGCGACGGGTACGACAAGCCATTTCGCCGCGTTTTTGTAGGTGAGTTCATCGTCGCTGAATCTGTTCAAAAGCCAAGCCGCAAGCAAAAACAACGGTACGACTGCGTTTTGAAAGATATGTACGACCGCGCCGACACCGGAGAACCAACCGTCCCCTTTTAGCGGCTCGATCCGCCCCGCTAACAACGCCCAAAAAATGATCGAGCTGCCGACGGAAACCGCCGTAAGCAGCCCTTGAACGTTTGCGCTCAAGATCGCCGACAGCTTAGAACCCTCTTTTGCTTTGGACTCGCCTAATACGACCGTCACAAACCATGCAAAGGCAAGCAAGCTCGCGATGAACGAAAGCTGTGCAAGGTTTCTCACCGCGTTTCCGCCGTCGGCGATAAGCCAAGCGATCTCAAGAATCACTCCGACCGCCGCGACGCCTAAGTACGCGATTGACCAAATACTCCTCTTTTTACTCATAAAAAATGTTCTCCTTCCGTTAGTTTTTTTGTCTGTTCTTTTCGGGTTTTCGTCTCCGTTTCTTTCGTTTCCGTTTCTGATTTTCGGACTGCGTTTGTTTTTGCTTCTATGGTACAAAATTTTTAAGATCTATATCAAAAATTGATATTCTGTAGTAAAATAACAAAAGCGCGGATCTATTCCTTTTATCGTTTAGGATACGCCAATCGTCTTGAATTATTCATATTATATATCATTTGAAAAGATAAAGCAACTATGATGAGGGCTAAAATCAAAAAAAAATTTATTTTTTTCTACTTTTTTTCAAATTTTAAGAGATTTAGCCCTATTCCTCCGTCAAAATTGCGTTCTATAACGCCGAAAACAATATCGATGACCGCTTCGCCCGTCAAACTTATTCTCGCCTCGTTCAGATGACCGCCTATCACCGCGCCGTCCTTGTCCGCCGCCGCGATGTGGATATGGAGGTAGGGTTTTCCGTCCTTTTGCGTGATGTTTCCCGCGCAAGAAACGATCTCCATGTCCCTCTCAAACGTGTTTACGCGGTAGCTTTTGGTCAGAGGCTCAAACAGCCCCGCCCGTATCCTATCCGCCGCGCCTATCACCGAAACGCTCCCCAGCGCGATCCCCTCCGCGAGTACTATCTCCGTCAGTTGCTCCAACAGCTCCTCGCCCTTGTCTATCCTCGCGAATATCTTGTTTCCGAATCTTGCGTATTCCATTGTATTACCCCTCTAAAGTTGAAAGTTGAAAATTGAAAGTTGAAAATTAAGGGTCGCTGCGCTCCGATAAAAAGTCGTTGTAATTCCGAGCATAGCGAAGAATAAGGGTCGTTGCGCTCCGATAAAAAGCCGTTGTTATTCTGAGCATAGCGAAGAATAATGGTCGTTGCGCTCCGATAAAAAGCCGTTGTTATTCTGAGCATAGCGAAGAATAATGGTCGTTGCGCTCCGATAAAAATCCGTTGTAATTCTGAGCA
>JAITOQ010000177.1 GCA_031289865.1 Clostridiales bacterium | reverse complement strand
GGAAATTTCCCTAACGGTATTTGGAGATAAAACGGCTGAACGGCTTTGAATTTCCCTCTCTGCTTGCCGCAAGCGATTCTTCGGTGACCGCGCTCACGGGCGTATACGAACTGTCCGACGTTTCGGAGTTCAGCAAGCTCGGCTTTCGTCTTGCGGAGAATTTTATCGGCGTAAACAACATGTTTTACGGCGTAGACTTCAGTCAAGCGGAGTTGCCGCAAAGCGGCGGCGTTTCTCAAAGCGCGACCCCTTCTATACCGCCGATTTTTCAAAGCGCGTCCCCTTCTATACCCTCTGCGGGCTTTTTAAGTTTGTTTGATCCCTCACTGCCTTTGCCCGCCGAAAAAAACTCGATACCGGAGCTTGACGAGTTGAAACCGTATTTAAATTATGTAACAAATTTCGGCGGCTTGCTGACGCTCATGGGAATGCAGAAAACGGTAAATTTTTCAAACGGCTTCCCGACAGTCGGAACGCCCGTTGCTTTAGCCGAAAACGGAATGCCTTTAAATGAAGTCGTCATCACGGACTATTTGGCTTATACGATAGCCCGTCGGTTGAACGACGCACTTTTTCCGAACGTCGATCTCAAGGTTCCCAAAAGCGGCGAGCCGCTCCGCGAATTTTTGAATAGCGGCTTCGAGGCGAGTCTCGCGAGGTATTTTAATATATTAAACGCGGCTGACGGCTATTCGAGTAATCTTAGGATAGTAGGAATACTCGACACGGGCTATAAGACCGCCTTTTTTGACCAACTCACACTCTCCTCCGCGACGCTGACAAAGGAGTATTTGCGGTACGTCTATTGCGTCGAAAATTATTATCTCATGCTGTATTCTGCGGAGGGCTTTGCAAACAGCTGTTACCGTGATAGGCTACTCACTACTAACTACCATTACTCGACCTATAACGAAGGGATTTTAAAGGCTTATGCGGAGCAAGGGCTTGTCCGTTATGCCGCGGGCTACGACTACGCGCACGGGCTTTCTGCGCGTGAAATCGTCATGAGCGAAAACGCTTTTATACTCGAATTCGGCTACGCGTTTGACGGGATAAAAAAGACCGTCGGCGCGCCCTTTGACAACGTGGATTTCACGGGCTTTACTGTGGTGGGGGTCGTAAACAACGGAGTCGGCACAAACCGCTTTGCGCGGAATTTTGCCGTCGTACTCGCGGACGCGGACGTCGGTCTCCTTGTAAACAGTCTCTCATACCGTATCGGGATTCATCTCTCGGTAAAAAACAGCGACGCTTACGAGCTTTTTGATTTTATGGAAAAGCGTCTTATCTGCTATGCGTCCGTCTACTCCGCGCTTACGGCGAGAACCGCGCCGATGATCACGAATATGCGCGACATATTTGTCCCGCTCACCGTGATTATCGCAATCGTCGCGGTCATTACCCTCGCAATGTTTTTGATTACCGCCGTGACCAAAAATCAAAAGGAAATTGGGATAATGAAAGCCCTCGGCATGAAAACGCGTGACGTCGTAAAAATCTATTTGATAGAAAGCGCGGTCACTATGCTATCGGTTTTGCTCTTTTCTTCCCTATTTATCTATCTGTTTTATTTGGTCGCAAATCAAATTTTGGCGGGTGAATTACAGCGTTTTGTACGCGCCGAATTGCTGAGCCAAATCACGGTACTATACCTCACGTTTTTGCCGTTTTTGATCGACGCACTTGCTATACTCGGAATATCCCTTATTTCCGTCCTATACCCGATACTCAAGATCACAAAAATGTCGCCTATGGAGGCGGTAAGAAAGAGCGAGTAAGTTGAAAATTGAAAGTTGAAAGTTGAAAATTAACGGTCGCTTCGCTCCGATATGTCCATTTTGTAGGGGACGATGCCTTCATCGTCCCGTATCCGAATAAAAAAAAGCATGTATCATTAAAAGCATTAAAAAAGAAAATATGATTAAAATAAATAACCTCGTGAAAATCTATAACAAAAATAAAAAAACCTCCTTCAAGGCTTTGGACGGAGTGACTTTGACGTTCCCGAAGTGCGGCATGGTGTTTGTCACGGGAAAAAGCGGCTGCGGAAAAACCACCCTCCTCAACCTCATCGGTATGTTGGACGCTCCCGACGGCGGTAGCGTTGAAATCGACGGAAAGAGCGTTTTTTCGTCCTCGGACGCGGACGCGTACAGAAACGGCTATGTCGGTATGATTTTTCAAGACCTCAATCTTTTGTCGGATTTTGACGTGATAAAAAACATAAGCTTAGCGCGTGAAATTAACCGCCAAACCCTATCGGACGCGGAGGGAGAGGAGCTTTTAAAGAGCGTTTCTCTCGATGGACTCGCTCACCGTAAAATCTCCGAATTGTCGGGCGGGCAAAAACAGCGCGTCGCAATCGCAAGGATTTTAGCTAAAAATCCGAAGATTATACTTGCCGATGAGCCGACGGGAAATTTGGACAAAAAAAACGGTACTATAGTCTTTGATATTCTAAAAAAATTGTCCGAAACAAGGCTTGTTATCGTTGTGACACATGATATAGAATGCGCACAGCGTTACGCCGACAGAATAATACGCATGTCGGACGGAAAAGTCGTCGAGGACGTTGTAAAAAACGAGGACTACAGACGAGAAATTCTCCTAAAAAACGACGGCTCGATAGAGTTGTACGCGGACGCGGAGATAAGCGACTCTCTCGCCGCGTTCCTCGGTACGCGGGGCGAAAAGGACGTCGTTCTCTCCGACAAAAGCCGCTTTTCCCCCGTTTCGGACGAACCGCCGCCCGCTGAAAATTCCGCAAGCTACCGTCCGTCGGCAAAAACGCGTTTGCCGTTTTTTACACTTTTGACACTTTCGTTTTCCAAAATTTTGCGGCAAAAATTTAAGTTTATAATCTCTATCCTTATCACGGTGATTTCCCTCACCGTGTTCGGAGTTTCGAGCGTTTTTGCCGAATACGATATAGGTAAGGTCAGCGCGGAAAACTTTATGCGCGACGACGAAACGAGCATTATGATTCGCAAGGGCGAGGAATTTCCTCCGTTCGGGTATGTCGACCGAAGCTACGGACGGGCCGTGACCTCCGCCGACAAGTCCGCGATTTTAAACGGCGGCTATGTCGATTCTTTAGACGAATACTATGTATCGACCCGCCCGTACCTCACTTTTAACCGTATCACCACGGGCTCGGAATGGCAAACCACTCAAATAAGGGGCTATTTTGAAACGACATATGCCCGCCTCGTATCCGATTACGGATACACGGTTCCCTACGGCTGGGGAGCATTTCCTACCCAAAACACACGCGGTAACGAGGGCTATCTCGCCGTCGCAATCACCGACTATACCGCCTATATTATAGAACAATTCGGAGCGGAAACCACAAGCGGCGAAAATCTGTACGGAAAATCTCCCGAATATTTGGTCGAAAAAACCGTCGACTTTAACGGAGATTGCTTCCGTATCGCCGCCGTAATAAAAACCGATTTTGAAAAATTTAAGGACGCTTTGACAAAAAAAGAGAGCGAATTGGACGACGAAACCGCCGAATCACTCTACTACAATCTCTTTAATGCGGACTACTATACAAGCTTTTATACCGCGGTCGGTACTCACGAATCGTTTTTTATCGACACAATTCCCGACGCTTCCGTAAAGATCTATACCGCGGCGCGCCTCTCAAAAATCAAAGAAAAGCTCGGCAATGTTACGGTCAAAGGAAAAGACGCGGAAAGTCTTTTAAACGGTGAGATTTTAATGTCGGACGCGATGTTTAAAGCGACGTATCAAGAGGAATTTTCCGCTGAAAAGGTCGGATCTTACGCGCCTTTCGTCTACAAAAGCTACTCCACCGCCTACAACGGCAGTCTTGACTTTGGGACGTACAAGGTCGTCGGGGTCTATTCCGGCGTGACACGCGACTATACGCTGACCGCATATTCCGTGGTAATAGCGGACGGGGACTTTGCCGCCGTTGCAAAACAAAACATACGCGTCACGGGCTTTCACGTCCGCTTGCCGATAAGCCGTGCGGAGCAAGCCGCTTTTGTCAAGTTTCTCGACGGCATGACGTTTTTTCACGAAACAAAGATGTCGTATGTCACATATCAGGTCTACAACAATCTCTCGGTCTACAAAACGGTGTTTCTGTATCTAAGCTTCGTCCTCGCGATAGTTTGCGCGCTCTTTCTCTTAAATTTTATGCTCTCAAGTATCAAAGACCGTCGGCACGAGATAGGCGTCCTCCGCGCAATGGGCGTAAGGGGCGCGGATATTTCAGGCATGTTTCTGCTTCAAGCGATTCTGATTTTTGTGATAGGCGCGGCACTCTGCTCCGCTTGTATCGCGGGGCTGACCTATCTCCTAAACGGGATTCTGTATCAAAACTTTTATATTATGCTTGCGGACGTAAACACCCTCTTAAAATATGTTTCTCTCCTCACCCTAAACGAAAAGCCGTTTTTGTATACCTTTGCGCTTATGGCCGGAATACTTCTCTTTTCGGTTTTGTTCTCCGCATATAAGTTGGTCAAGATGAAACCTATAGAGTGTATAAAGGAATAGAAGTTGAAAATTGAAAGTTGAAAGTTGAAAATTACGGATATAAAAATAGGTGCCTATCTGACGTTTTAGATTCTTCGCAAGCTCAGAATGACACCTATTTTATTTTATTCCGCAATTCTGCATTATACATTATGCATTATACATTCTACATTATACATTCTACATTTTGCATTTTGCATTCTCTAAATCCCAAAATCCTCAAAGACTATAATGTCCTCTGCTTTTTTGGTGTTGTCGCGGTCGAGTTCGCGTTCGGGGAGATTTTTTAGACGGACGTAAACGAGATATGCGCCGCCCGCGAGGAGCAGTGCGGCGGCGGCGTAAATCGAGATGACAAAAGCTATGTTATCAAAAAGCGCGAAAGACGGACGCGCCTCCGCGCTTTTTACCATAGCCGAAACAAAATCCGTATCGATAAACGCGGCGCATAGGAGCGAGACGATTCCGTCGGCTTTTTTGTAGCCCGTCGTCCCGTAATACGCGATATAGTTTTCAAGCGTATCCTCTTTTTGGTTGACTAAATTCGGGTGACTTGCCGATTCGCGAAGGTCAAACGAGGAGGTTATTTCAAAATTCGCGCTCATAAAGGACGCGACGTTTATGCCCTCTCGGTAAAACGGCGCGTGGTCGCTCATCATGCCGTATGTCATATACGGGAGTCCCGAATACCCGTCGCTGTACGGTAAAATTCTGTAATTCGGAACGCTTTTGAGGACTACTCCGCTCTTTTTTGCCGCGGCTAATAAAAAATCGCCGTGTATACGCTTTACCTCGTCGGTGTAGAGATAGAGATAATCGCCGCCGCTCACAACGTCCAAATTGACCATGAGGAGGGTTTTTTCCTTTTCGGCTTTCGTCATATTTGAAACAAAATAACGGCTCCCGACCAAACCGTATTCCTCCGCGGAAAACGCGGCAAAAACCACGTCAAACTCAAGCTCGACGCCTTGGAGAGCGACCGCAAGCGAAAAAAAGACAGCCATTCCGCTCCCGTTATCCGACGCGCCCTCGCCGCCCTCGACCGACGAACCGCCCGTACTAAGCGTCGCGCCGTTGTCGTAATGCGCGCCTACTATCACTTGTTTGTTTTCGGGATTCGGCTTTGCGGCTTTTTTGACATAGACGATATTTTTTGATTTTAATTCCGTCGAGGTTTCGCCGGCATAAAAGGTAAAAGGCATTTCCCCCATGTCGGTTACTAAGGCTTTGTTTTCAAACGAATACGGCGTGTAATCGGTCAAAGTATGGTTTAAATCGTTTTCCGCGTCGGCGAATACGCCTCTGTCTTGAAAAAAATCCACGATATAGCTTGCCGCCTCGTCACACTCTTTCGTTCCCGCCGTCCGCGCAGAATGCTGTGTGACAAAATCGACGAGGAATTTGTAGCTGATACTCTGCTCCGCATTCGAACCGCCGACAAATTCCGCAGCGGAAACCGCACGTCCGAACGGAAACAAAAGGAAAGCGGCAGCCGCCGTAAACAGTATAAGAAACATACGCGCAATCTTTTTCACAGTACGCCTCCTACAATCAAATTGACCAAAAAATAACCGATATTCACTACAAAATATATGAGCGCAAGCCCTTTAAAATACGGCAGCGCATATTTTTTGGGAATGTATTCGCCAATGTAAAAACGGATAAAAAACAAGTATCCGACGGTCATAACCGCAAACCGAATAATCATCGTAAAATTGATAAAAATATACGGAAACGCAATAAACAACAGCCCGAAAAATCCGCACAAAATATTTGCCGCCGACGCAAAAATAACGAGGTATAGACCCGCCTCTTTTCGATCTACGGAGATCCCGAATCGGTACGCGGAAACCGTAACGAAAGCCCGCCCGATAAAATAGATAAACGCCGCCGAAAGAAGCGCGGAAAAAGCCATGTAGACATAGACCCCGACCCCGTCCATGAGCGAAATAAAGCCCGAAACTTCAGTCGTTACCGCAAAAGAATATGCGGCGGCGCGTTGTTCAAAAAACGTCCCGAAAAACACGGAAATCACAAACGCAACCATGATAATCGGCTGCGGGATTTTTTTTATTTTTCGGATTATGAGGGAGATTGTCATGGCTTTTTTCCTTTTTACAACTAACTTTTTAATGCAAAATGCAGAATGCAGAATGAATGATAATAAGAGATATGATTCGGGGAAATCGTTTGAGATTCTTCGCATCCGCTCAGAATGACGCCTACTTTATGATTCGGATTACGGGCGACCGAGGGCGGTCGCCCCTACAATAGGACAACGACTTTTCTCTTAAATCCGCTATTTTGCATTCTGCATTTGCATTAAGCGCACAGCAAATATGCAAACGCCATTTCGAGCGCGGCTTTTTCGCCGACGGCACCGCTTTTAAAGAGGTATTCGGAAAGAGTGAGTTGGTCGACGATTTTTTTTATTTTTAGCTTGGTGAAGTTTTTTGACGTTCTCCGCGCTAAGACGATAGGATATTCCTTTATCTTAAAAAACACGGCAAGCTCCGCGTCCGTGAGGTCGGAGAGCATTGTATGAAGAATGCGTCTGAATTGATTTGTGATTATCGACAGCAAAAACGCGGGCGCCTCTCCTCTATCGAGTAACGCGTTATAGATCCGCACGGAATTTTTGCTGTCACGGCGCGATAGCGAATCGGTCAGCTCAAATACTTGCATTTCCGTTTCGGGAACGACGCAAGCCGCGACGTCGGCGAAACGAATTTCGCGTCCGTCCGCAAACGCGGCAAGCTTTGCCGCCTCGATATTTAAGCGCGTCATGTCCGCGCCCGCATAACGGATGAGAGTATCGAGAGCGGAGGATTCTATCCCGCACCCCTTTGCCGTCAAGAGATTTTTTAACCACCTTTGGACAAAAGCCTCGTTCGGCGGCTCGCAATGAATAATCTCCGCGTGCTTTTCGAGAAACTTAAAGATTTGTCCTTCGTCGTCTATAACGAGAATAGTCCCGTCGCAAGGGTTTTTGCAATACGCAAGGAGCGAGGCTTTGTCAGCTTCCGCGAGCTTTGAAAGGGACGGAGCCTTGTAGACAATCAATTTTTTCCCGCCTAAAAACGAAAACGTGTCCGCCGCCGCAAGCAGTTCGGGTATCTTTGCTTCGTCGTCAAACCGAAGGTAATCCACCTCCGTCATGTCTTCGGGTATCAAGCTCTTTAACGCGCCTATTACGCCGTCCTTTAGATAAGCGCAGCCTCCGCGCAAAAGATAGACGGGACAAGGGTCGTTTTTATCAAATTCTATCGCGTTTATCACAATTTTCTCCGTGTCTTTGAATCGCAATCGGCAAAATTTTGTTTTTAAAATACAATTTTAATTTACAACTCTATTATATCACGTTTGAAGCTTTTAGTAAAGAGCTTTTTTTCGTAAAATATAAAGGGCTTTTTTTCTCTAAAAAATCAGACCTCATTCTTCCCTTCTTTTTCGCCGCATTCGTTTCATTATCGACAACCTCTTTCCGAGGTATAGATCCGACAAATAAATCAAAACGCAATAAAAAAGTACGCTCGTAACCGCTCCGAATTTTGCTGACAAAAAGAACGTTTGACTTTGAGTTAAAAGCTCCACCGCGGATGTCAACCCACCCAAAACGGCGTTTGCAAGGCCCAAAAGCGGAGTCAAAAAAGGAAGAGCCGCGCTCAAAAACGAAACTATGAGTAAGAACGGAAACAGCAGCGAAATTATCGGAACGGCAACTTGATTTGATAAAAACGTGACGATAGGCATTCCCCCGAAATATTTGCACAAAAACGGAAAGATACAGAGATTCGCCGAAAGCGTCACGGAAAACGACGAGCCTACCCTCTTAACGGTTTTTTCCAACAACAGCGGTAGTTTCCTCCGCGTACAAAGCCATGCAAAAAACCGATTTAGGATCGGAACGAACAAGACTATTCCGAGTACCGCCGAAAAGCTCAACTCAAAGCCGACGTCCAAAAGAAATAACGGATTGATTAAAAAGATGACGAACGCGGCAAAGGCAAGCGCGTTTAGTTTGTCGTACTTACGCCCCGATATCTCCGCAATCAAAATCACCGAAATCATAATGAGCGCACGCGTGACCGACGCGGAAAAACCGCAAAGCGCGGCAAACGACAAAAAGACAGCCGCCGTTGCAAGCCCTCTGTAGGGTTGCTTTTTAAACTTTAGCTTGTCAAAAATAAAGACTATGAGCGCGAACAAAAAGCCGAAATGCAAGCCCGACACGGCGAATATATGCGACAGTCCCGCGTCTTTATACGCCGCGCTTGCCTCGTCGGTCATGTCGGAGGAGTCGCCGAAAAGGAGCGCGTAAGCCGTCCCCGCGGAGACGTCGGACATCTTTTCGCGGAGAGTTTCATAGACCTTTTGACGGAACCTCGCACCGATCGTCCTTGCGGTCGCGTCGCGCTCGACGGAAACTACAGTCAAAACGGAGACGGAATAGTAACGCTTTTTTAGGTAATATCCGACAGAAAAAGATTGCTTCGGATTTAAAAAATATTTCTTTATACTTCCGTAAAACGCGACCGCATCGCCTTGTCTTATCTCCTCCGTAAAGGCTTCTCTGCTCACGGAAACATACGCCCTTCCCGACAATTTTTCGCCGTCAAGTACAAGGTTGTTTATAGAAAGGCTTATCTTGTCCGACCCCGTATCGACGACAAGTTCGTCCACAGTCCCCTCTATGTATGCGTATGAAATATCTATATCGGGCTTTGCCTTATAAACTCCGATATGAATCGTCGTAAGCAGCATTCCGACGACAAAAAAGCCTATAAAAAACACGCGCTTTTTCCTAAGAAAAAGCAAAAGAACAGTAAGCCCCGCCCCGATTAAAATCGAAATATAAAGCTCCGTATAAACCGCGCACAAAATCCCCGCCGCCGTCAAAAGCGCGGCGGCAACATAAAAGCGAAAATTAAACAGCTTTGTTTTCTTTCGTGCCACAGTAAACACTACCTTTTTATCATATCTCTTGCAACACGATATATGAAGTTCGTTTTTGAAGTGTCGGTTAAGATTGCGGGACTTATCAGATAACAATCTATTG
>JAITOQ010000131.1 GCA_031289865.1 Clostridiales bacterium | reverse complement strand
CGTATGAGGTCGGACGTTGATTGCTATCACGACGCTCCCGCTTCTCCCGCCGTTTTTTCCGGCGTGTCCTTGGTTGTAGTAGGGCATGATTTGTCAGTTATCTATCCCCGCGGGTACGGCGACGTTTATGGTGCGCGGTTTTCTGACTCTGCCGTTTCCTCCGCAAGCCTTACACGGGTCGGAGATCACCTTGCCCTTGCCTCCGCAACGCGCGCAGGTCTTGGTCGTCGACATCTGCCCGAAAGGGGTATTGACTACTTGACGTTGCATTCCCGTACCGTTACAGTCGGGGCAGGTATTGACCGCATTCGGATTTTTTGCACCCGTGCCGTTACAGTCGGGACACGCCTCTATACGGTTGACGGTAATTTCCTTTGTACAGCCAAACGCCGCCTCTTTGAAGGTCAGCGTAAGGTTGACGGTGATATCGTCGCCGTCCGTCGCGCCGTTCCGCGCTTGCCGCATACCGCCGCCCGTAAACGACGAAAATATATTGGAAAAAATATCCTCAAAGCCGCCCGTGCCGCCGCCTTGACCGCGCCAAAAGCCGCCGTCGCCGCCGCCCGACTGCATGTCCTCGCTCCCAAATTGGTCGTATTGAGCTTTTTTTTGCGCGTCGCCGAGAACGTCGTAGGCGTGGTTGACCTCTTTCATCTGCTGTTCGGCGGCTTTCTTTTCCGCTTCGGGCTTTCCCGCATAGAGATCGGGATGAAATTTTTTAGCTTGCTGCCGATAGGCTTTTTTGATGTCGTCCTCCGACGCGCTTTTGTCGACGCCTAAGGTTTTGTAATAATCTTTTTCAGCCATGATCTATCCTTTTATTATTCGGATTACGGGCGGCCGAGGGCGGTCGCCCCTATAATGTTGAACACAGATTTTTTATTATACGGATACGGGACGATGAAGGCATCGTCCCCTACTTTTAATCCGCATTCTGCATTATGCATTTCTATCTGATATCCGGTTCGTCGTTATTCGGTTCGTCCGACGGATTCGCTTCGCCGCCGCTCGTGTTTGCGCTCTCTTGCTGATACAGCTTTGTAAAAATCGGGTCGGAAACCTTTCCGAGTTCTTCCATCGCGTTTTTGATAGCGTCGATATCCTCTTCGGCTAACTTAGTTTTTGCCGTAGCAACCGCGTCTTCGAGTTGTTTTTTGTCGTCCGCGGACAGCTTATCGCCGCTCTCCTTGATAAACTTTTCTATCGTAAAGATGAGATTTTCCGCATCGTTTCTCGCGTCGATAATCTCCTTTCTCTTTTTGTCCTCTTCGGCATATTTTTCCGCTTCTTTGACGGCTTTGTCTATGTCGCTGTCGGAGAGATTCGTCGAAGCGGTAATAGTGACGCTTTGAGATTTTCCCGTACCTTTATCACGCGCTTTTACGCTGACGATACCGTTTGCGTCGATATCAAATGTGACCTCGATTTGCGGAATGCCACGCGGTGCGGGTGGAATTCCCACAAGCTCAAATCTACCTAATGTCTTGTTGTCGCGGGCAAATTCTCTCTCACCTTGCAAAACGTGAATGTCAACCGACGGCTGATTGTTTGACGCGGTACTAAAGACCTGCGATTTTGTCGTCGGGATAGTGGTGTTGCGCGCAATAAGCTTCGTACATACCCCGCCTAAGGTTTCTATACCGAGGGACAGCGGCGTCACGTCTAAGAGTAAAACGTCCTTGACCTCGCCGCCCAAAACGCCCGCTTGAATAGCCGCGCCGATAGCGACGCATTCGTCGGGATTGATACCCTTAAACGGCTCTTTTCCCGTGACTTTTTTTACCGCGTCGATGACTGCGGGTATTCTCGTCGAACCGCCTACCAAAATGACCTTAGAGATATCGTTCACCTTGAGCTTCGCATCTCTCAACGCTTGCTCGACGGGCTTGACCGTCGATTGTACGAGGTCGTCCGTAAGCGAATCAAATTTTGCTCTCGTGAGATCCATATCTATGTGGCGCGGACCGTCGCTCCCCGCCGTGATGAACGGGAGGTTTATACTCGTCTTTAAGACGCCCGAAAGCTCAATTTTGGCTTTTTCCGCGGCTTCTTTGATACGCTGTACCGCCATTTTGTCCTTTGAGAGGTCGATTCCCTCTTTGGCTTTAAATTCGGAAATAATATAGTTCATGACGCGGTTGTCAAAGTCGTCGCCGCCGAGGCGAGTATTGCCGCCCGTCGCGAGAACCTCAAACGTGTCCTCCCCAAGCTCCAAAATACTGACGTCGAACGTACCGCCGCCGAGATCGTAAACCAAAACTTTTTCGTCCTTTGAGCCGTCCTTATCTATACCGTACGCAAGCGCGGCGGCTGTCGGTTCGTTGATGATACGGAGTACCTCAAGTCCCGCGATTTTCCCCGCGTCTTTGGTCGCTTGTCTTTGGCTGTCCGAAAAATACGCGGGCACGGTGATAACCGCTTGCGTCACCTTTTGTCCGAGATACTTTTCCGCGTCCTCCTTGAGCTTTGTGAGGATCATGGAGGAAATCTCCTGCGGCGTGTAAGCCTTTCCGTTGATGTTTACCTTAAAGTTGGTACCCATCTCTCTTTTGATAGATGAAACGGTGCTGTCGGTGTTTGCAATCGCTTGTCTTTTTGCGACTTGTCCGACCAATCTCTCTCCGTCTTTTTTGAATCCGACCACCGAAGGAGTGGTTCTTGACCCTTCGGCGTTTGCGATTACCACCGCTTCGCCGCCTTCCATAATTGCCACGACAGAATTTGTCGTCCCTAAATCGATACCGATAATTTTTCCCATAGTTTGTTAACTCCTTTTTTTTGTTTTTTCCGCGTTTCTATACCGCGTTTTTTTATTTTATTTTGTGCTGTTTTGTGTTGTTTATTTGTTGTGCAGCCGACGTTTTAGATTCTTCGATTCGCTCAGAATGACGCCGACTTTATTATTCTGATTACGGGCGACCGAGGGCGGTCGCCCCTACAAGAGTATTGCAGACTTCTCTTTTATTCCGCACTTATTACCTATTACTTATTACTTGTTACCTACTTTGCTACTTTGACCGACGCGTATCTCAAAACCTTATCCCCTATCGAATAGCCTTTTTGCAAGACCTCGACAACTGTGCCCGACGGCGCGTCCGTTCCGTCCGTTTGCTCTATCGCCTCATGCAGCTTCGGGTCAAAGGGCTTTCCGAGGACTTCTATCTCGCGCACGTTAAACCGCGCAAAGACGTCCAAAAGCTGTCTGTAGATCATCATGACGCCCGCCTTTGATTTTTCGTCCAAATACTTTAAGGCAAGCTCGTAATTGTCCGCAAGGGGTATAAATTCCTCGATAACATTTTCCGTGACGATTTCACGCATCTGCGCGTTGATTACGTTGTTGCGTTTTTTGTAGTTGTCAAAATCAGCAGCAAGTCTCAAATAATCGTTTTTTGCCTCCGCTAGCGCGGTTTTAAGCTCCGTTGTTTCGTCCGCTATCGTCACGCTCTCCGCTATGACTTCGCTTTCGGCTTTTACCTTCTCTTTTTCTTGCACTTCGTTCTCTTTCTTTTTTGACATGGTTACCTCCATTTTTTTCCGAACTATTTCAATACCTTATCGAGCATTTTACAGACGTAATTTAATACCGAATACACCTTTCCGTAGTCCATTCTAACGGGTCCTATGACGCCTGCGCGCCCGATTTCCTTGCCGTTTAAAGTGTATTTTGCGGAAACAACCGCGCAATTTTCCAAGCCGCTCGCCTCTTCTTTTCCTATCTTGACCGAAAATTCGATGTCGTTGCTGTCCTCTATGAGGTAGTTTAGGCTTTCGCGCTTTTGAATGGTCTTTATAAACTTTTTCGCGCTGTCGCGGTCGTTGTCGGGATAGTCTAAAATTCTGTATTCACCCTCCGTTACGATGCTTTCCGACTTGAGATTCATACGGATAATCTCCATAACGCTGTCAAAAACCGCTCTGAAATTTTCCGTTTCTTCCCCGATAGCCGCCTCGATATCACCGAGATCGTTGAGGTTTTTTCCCGTAAACATAGCGTTTAAAAGCTCGTTTGCGGCATCGATACCCACGCTACCGAGTCCCTTTGGGAGGGCTATAAAGCTGTCCTTTAGGACTTGTTTATTCGTCACGACTATGACAAGCGCGGTATCCTCAAGAAGTTCGACCAATTTGACGCTCCTGATCACTATATCGTCGTCCTTTAAAAGAACGACCGAAGTGTAATTGGTGATCTCCGATATGATTTTTGCGGCTTTTTTGATGACCTCCTCGATATCAAATAATCGGTGGTCAAACTGCTCCTTGATGAGGTGCATATCGTTTTTTGTCAAGGGCTTGCTGTTCATCAGCTCGCTCGCATATAGCTTGTACGCGATATTTGAGGGAACGCGCCCCGCCGAAACGTGCGGCTGAGACAGATACCCAAGCTCCTCAAGAGCGGCAAGCTCACTCCTAATAGTCGCCGAACTGACGTCGGGCAAATATTTGTCCTTTACGTCCTGACTGCTGACGGGACTCGCCGTCACGATAAAATCATCTATCACGGCTTTTAGGATTTCCCGTTTTCGTTTGGAAAGCTCCGTCACTTCTCACCTCTCTGTTACATCTCGCTGACTCTTAGTTGCCGTTTCTCGCATACTCTTAGTTGTTTCTTAGTTGCGCTCAGTTACTCTTCGTTGCTTCTCAATTAGTTTAGCAATCAAGCCGTTTGATTGTTAGCACTCTTTTGCTTTGAGTGTTGGCACTCGTTTGTTTTGATTGCTAAATCTATTATATGCAATATCTTATCGCTTGTCAAGCGTTTTATGCAAAATTTTTAAAAATTTTTTCCTTTTTTTTGTGCCGAAAAAAAATACGTCTTTCAGTTTTTTCCGTTATCCTTCTTCCATGCGCGGTCGGCTTTGTCGATCTCTTCTTTTTTTCTGCTGCGTTCGTCTAAGATGATTTTTAATTTTTCTTCGTCGCCCGCGGCAATCAAGTTGCGAGTTTCATTTAGGCGATCTATCATGCCGTCGATTTCGGCGATGAGGTTCTCCTTGTTTTCCGTGAAAAGCTCCGCCCACATGCCCGCGCTCATTCGCGCCACCCTTGAGAGGTCGCGAAAGGAACCCGCCGAAAAGCCGTGGTGAAACGCCGCCGTCGGACTGCCGATATAGCAAGACGAAAGGACGTGAGGAAGCTGTGAGGTGTAGGCTATAATCTTATCATGCTCCGACGCGTTCGTAAAACGGACGTAATCGAAACCCAACCGATAAAAGAAATTTTTGACAAACGCAAGTGTCGCAAGCTCCGCTTTGACGGGGACAAGGAGTATCGAGGCGCGTTCAAAAAGACCCGCGGACGACGCGGAGATGCCGGAAAGCTCCTTGCCCGCCATAGGGTGTGCCGCGACAAATTCTATCGACGGAAAGCGCACGGACAGCTCCTTCATTTTTGCGGCGACATTCGACTTTGTCCCCGCGATATCCAGAACGACCGTGCCGTCCTTTAACAGCTTTACCTCATTCTCCGACCGCTCCAAAATCACACGCGGCGTCACCGCGTATATCAATAAATCGAGCGACGAAAAATCAGCATCCAAAAGCCGCTTATCTATCGCGCCCACAAGCTCCGCTTTTGCTACCGCCGCATCGGAGATATCCGTACCGTATACGGTGCTGCCCGTCATGCCGCGGATCGCCCGTCCTAAGCTGCCGCCGATTAAGCCTAAACCTATGATTCCGATTTTCATAAAAAACACCTCTTACTTTTTCCCGACAATCGGCAATATCGCCTTGATTTTTCCGACAATGGCGTCAAATTGTTCGGGGCGAATGCTTTGCGCGCCGTCGCAAAGCGCGTGCGGCGGGTCGTTATGCACCTCTATAATCAAGCCGTCGCTCCCCGCGCCGACCGCGGCAAGGGAGAGCGGCGCGACCAAACGCGCAAGCCCCGACGCATGGCTCGGATCGACTATCACGGGCAGATGCGTCAGCTCCTTTACAAGAGGGATTGCGGAGAGGTCGAGAGTGTTTCGTGTAAGGGGTTCAAACGTGCGGATTCCGCGCTCGCAAAGGACGATTTTTTCATTGCCCTTTGACATGATATACTCCGCGCTCATGAGCCATTCCTCTATCGTATTTGCAAGCCCGCGCTTTAAGAGAATCGGCTTGTCCGACTGTCCCAAAGCTTTAAGGAGGTCAAAGTTTTGCATGTTGCGCGCCCCGACTTGTATCATATCCACGTCGTTAAAAAGATCGAGTTGTGAAAAATTCATAATCTCCGTGACAATCGGGAGCCCCGTCACTCTCCGCGCCTCTTTGAGCAGCTCTATCCCCTCCGCGCCCAAACCTTGAAAAGCGTAAGGCGACGTCCTCGGCTTAAACGCGCCTCCGCGCAGCATCACCGCACCCGAAGCCCGAACCGCCCGCGCAATCCCGACAATTTGGTCACGCGTTTCGACAGAACACGGACCCGCAATGAGCGTAAAATTGTCGCCGCCGATCTTAACCCCGCCGACCTCGACAACCGTGTCGTTCGGATGAAACTTTCTGTTTGCCTTTTTGTACGGCTCTTGAATGCGTTTGACCGATTCGACGATATCGAGAGAGGAAATGAGGTCGATATCCACCCTTGACGTGTCGCCGATCAATCCGACAATCGTCGTGTTTTGCCCCTCGCTCATATGAACGTCTAAGCCTTGCGACTTAATCCATTGGATCAGCTTGCCTACCTCGTCTTTTTTGTCGTTTTTGATAATGAGTATCATGGTTTGCTCCTTGTGTACGTATTTTTTGCATTTAAAAAAGCCAATGTCATTCTGAGCTTGCGAAGAATCTAAAACGATTTCTCAGAATCGCATTCTTAATATCCCTTTAACTGTAATACAACTAACGTTTTAGATTCTTCGCTTTGCTCAGAATGACACCTATTTTTCTTTTATCCGCAATTCTGCATTTTGCATTCTGCATTCTACATTAAAAAAATCCGCATGTCCTAAAAACAACATGCGGAAATTCGTTTTTAAAAAAGTATTCACCGCATATCAAAACATCGACCGTCGTAATAATAGCCGTATCCGTAATAATATGCGTTCAATACAAAATTTCTTTTCATGATTAAATTATACACAATTCTCCGACGCGTGTCAATAGCTTTCGGAATATTATTTTATTTTATCGCGGATTTTGCGTTACTTGTTTCATTCAGCGGGTTTACCTCTTAAGCGTTACCTCAAAGCTTGAGTCTTTCAATATCCCGAAAACTCTATCCATCACGTCAAAGTCATAACAAACCGTATCGGCTTCTGCTAACGCCTTTTCAAGGGTTAAGTCAGGCTGCACGTCAACCGCCTTTTCCGCTTGTGCTTTTCGTAGGTCGCTCAACCCTTTAAAGGTGGTTATGCAAGCGTGTTGTTTGGCTTTTTCGTTTTGGCGGCCGGCATTATTCGCTTTGACCTCGGCTGTTGCGAGCTTTGTCCAACCGCCGACCAAATGCACCGCGTTCCAACGCTGATGTTCGAGCCGGGCAAGATTATTGCGGGCATTATCTATAATGTTTTCGCCATCCATTTCGGGAAAATCTACAAAATGTCCCTCCGCTTGCCGCGCCCGTTCGGCAACGGCAACAGCCATGCCGTATGCCTCGTTATATTTTTGTTCTATTCCTTTGTCAGTTTTTGCCGCAATGCTTTCCGAACGTTCCGCGCTTATCCTCTTTAAATCAAATCCCAACAAATTGAGTTTGGTCTGAACGGACATTGCGGAGTATCTGTTTGAGTCGCGCTTAAATTCCGTCAGCTTATCCCACTTTGTGACCGCCGCGGTTTCGGCTTTGTTGTCTTCCCAATAGCGGTTTGCAAGACTCTTGGCTATCTCGTCCAACGCCTCGTCTATGATATATTCCTCGCTCAAAATCTCCGCGTCCGCGCCGAATGTCGTAATCTTACTCTCGATATCCTTTTCGTCGTTTAATATACTTTCGTCGGACAAAACGGTTTCCTCGACTATCTTGACAAATATTCTTACGCGGTCATAGCTTTTGCCGTTGTATTCGCCTATCAACAAATTGCGTTCATACAGCTTTTGTCGGAGTTCGAGCGCGGTTTCTATGCTCAATTTATCGCTCCCAAGCGCAATCACTACCGTGACAAAATCACTCTTTTTTGTGATCTTGCCGTGTTCATCTCTCTTTTCGATTTCGTCCGCCACGCTTTTATAAAATTCGGAGGACAGCACGTTGTGTTCCTCAAACAATATGTTATTCCGCTCCTTAGGGCTTTTAAAATACACCGTCTTGTCCTCATTCGGTTTCAGCTCCGCACCGTACTTTATAACATTATCGTCGGAATCAACCTCATCGAACAACCCTACCGAATTGTTTTTAAACTGCATCTCATGCTTTTTAGCGTCCTTATCTATCACAAGCGCGTTATAGTTCGCTCCGAGCAACTGATTGTTGCATATGCTTTTTTTGAGGATTTGTTTATTTGTCCACCCAAACCCTACAAATACATTGCTCACCCTAAACGCCTCTTGTCCGCTCTCCGCGCTTGTCTTTAGCCTTGCCTTTTCGGTGTTGATCCATTCCGACGGTATCAGCTTTGTTATAGGATTGTCTATCGCAAATTTTCTCGCTCTGACCTCATACGGATTAAAAAAACGAACCCTTCCTAAGGCGTATTCGGTAAACGCAAAATGCTCCGTCCGCTCTAAAAAATCGTACATGATATACGCCTTGAACTTAAGCGACTCTAATAATTGCTTTTGCTCATCGCTCAATTTCTCAATCTTTCCGCTCTTTTTGTCTTTCTGCGGCTTTACAATGCCCTTTATATACTCAGTCACAATCTTTGCAACCAAAAGATTCGTTTCGTCGTTTTCCGACATAGCGAGGATTTTGGTTTCAAATTTATTGCGCTCATATCCCGCTTTTTTGAGTGCGGAACGGGTTTCCGCGCTGATATCTTTTTTGTCGCCTTTTAAAGTCTTAGGTTTTTTGTCCGCTTTAGCATTCTTGCGTTTTTTGTCCTCGTCGTCGTCCCTAATGACCACAACCGCATACCCTTTCTCAATGAGTTCTTTTTTCTTGTCCTTTTCGCCCGCTTCGAGAATGACGGTTATTCGGCTGTTCTTTTTATCGAGATTCTTCAAAAACAACTCCGCTTGATTGCCGTAGCCGACGATTATGTATTTGGATAATAACGAATTCCGTAAAACCTTTAAGCTGCTTACAAGATTTTTTCCAAACAATCGGATTATGACCAAAAAAGCCAAAAGGATTCCCGCGCAATAATTGACGAATACGGCGATTTTATATCCCGTACTTACCTTTCCCAACGCGGCTACCGCCGACGCGTTAAAGTCGCCGCTAAACATTTTAAGCGCGGACGCTAACCCCTTGGCAATAACAAACAAAATCGAAAACGACGTGTCCGCATCCTCTTTGTACGCAAGCCCGACGGAATACAAAACCGTACCCGTTATCAAAACGATTAAAAAGTACAATCCGTAAATCTTGTCCTTGCCGTCCTTCTTTTTCCTCAAAAAAGAATAGATGACAATGCCGACTACGGCAAGTATTGTTATTCCACCGAATATTTCTTCAAACATTTATTTTACTCCTCATGATAAGTGCAAATAAAGTAGGATATTATTCCATTCTTGTAGTAAATAATATTGATCATAAAACATATAGGATTATAAAGTCGTTGTTGTTTGGGAAAAATTTCGATAAATTTGCCTAAAGACGACTTAAACTGCCATTTTATGCCTTACATTGCTAATTGCCGGCTAAAACTCGTTATTACTTTTACTATCTTTAAGTTTTTCTTTTAAACCAGACCAAAACGCTTTTTCATTTTCAGTTTTAGCAACCAGCATAAAATCATCTATGGCTTTAATATCTCCATTCAATGCCGACATATATCTTTTATAAGCATCGTATCTTTTGTTTATGGGAAAATTCGATACAAGTTTTAAGAACTTAACTGCTATTAAACTTTCACTGAAAAATGGCAGTTGTAAAAAACAGCTTTTTTCATTTAACAATTTCAATTCATTTGTGACATCGACATATTGTACGCTAATATCTGCGTTATCCAAGCAATTCATTAGGTGTCCTGTGGTTGCCTTTTTTACGTTAAAACCACAAAGCTTTTTGAGATTATCCTCATTAACAACAATCCCGCTTGATAATACAATATCAGAGGCATCTTGTGCTTCATCTATTAATTGCAATAATTCTGTAGTGTTTATATAATAATCCGGAAACAGCGGACGGAGCGTCAGAAATGTTATAATTCCCTCATTATGCACATCCCTTAAAAAACGAATCCTCTCTCTTGGAGATGGCATATATTTGCTCGGCTCAAGTTTGCGATATGATTCAAGTGCTGGGATTGAGGAGCATACAAACAGAGTATTTCCATTTTGGCACATTTTTTTATTAAGTGACGATAGCCGATTTATAATCCCTACATCAAGTACCATACGTGTAGTGAGCATGATATCACAGTTGTATGAAGAAAACAGTTTCTCACACAATTCGAAACCTTGCTCTTGGTTTATAAAATTCTCACAATGCCCGGAGATATATATAATGTCATACACTTTCCCTTTTAAGGAATTTACTATGTCATCTACTTTTTCATCAGGTTTATGTTGATACCCGCGCATAAACGTATAGCAATGATTGCAAGCAATTGGACAAATACCACCAAAAGACGCAAAACCCCTTCGGAGACTCTTTTCAACATACTCAATTATCTCAGTTTTTAATGCCATTATTATTCCTTCCACTATTATTTATTAGATGCCGCTGATATTCCTGTTCCATTGGTCTGTTTCTCGCCGGGTTTATCAAAAATTTTATTTGCATCCCAATATAGCTTAAATGGATATAGCTCTCTGAACTTTGTCCTCCTCATATCTTCGACAGGGAGTTTATAAGAGAAACATACAACCGCATCATCCAACAAGCAATATGTTTTGTTCCACTCAATAATTTTTTGCTTTCCGAGCCATGTTTCAGAATACACAACATCGTCCGGAGCGACTGGTGGGTCTAATATTTCTTTTCTTTCCTGCTTTCCATCTTTACTCCCCTTAAACAACTCACATTCAAACCTATTAAGTCTATCTTTATACTCAATAGGCATGATTAAATCAAGCATAGCATCCTCATAGAAGCAACTAATTGTTCTTCTTAAAAAGTTGCCCCAATATTCAAGAGGTATTTCGTATTTATACAATACACCGATTTCATCCCCTGTTGAATACCCTAAGTCGGCAACACCGTTTGTTTCGTCATCTCGTTCAAATGAAATTAAAAAACGCAAAAAACCAAGTCCATTAGCGGTTTCTTCGCATTTTGTCTTTCTATATATGCTCCAGTTCCCATCAGATTGTCGTTTGCGCGTATAAGCCTCAAATTTAATACAACGACGGTTTTTTTGCCCTGATGGACCTTTTGTATCCAACAAAGATAATCGATTAAGATTTTTATAAATTTGACTGTCCTTTTTAACTTCTTGTGCTTTTTGGCACAAAACTTGCCCACGATAACCTCTGTCACTATCAAGTATTTTAAGGGCTTTGTATATAAAAAATACATACTTTTTGTCATTTGGATAAAATAAGACAGTTGCGTTATTCTTCAACACTTCCATCCCGCCCTCAAGGCTTCTTTCATATAGTATCATTTTATTCCGGATTTCCTCTTCTTGTGCGGTTTCGGTAAGTCGTCCACTTAACCAAGTAACAAAATTCTGAGGACACTGTTTTAATTCCTGATCATCTAATCGGTCGACTGTTTCC
>JAITOQ010000083.1 GCA_031289865.1 Clostridiales bacterium | reverse complement strand
CCGTTTACGGACGCGCCGGTGTAATCCGACTCCGTGAGCGCAAGCTCCGCGCCGCCGCAAAACATACCCTCGGAGATAACGCCGCGGAATTCGGTGTTTGTAATACCCGTCCCGTCGGGTATAACCGCGCCGTCAAGGGCAAGCGGAACGATATCGCCCGCCTTGATATTTTTTGCGCCCGTGACTATCCTATACGTTGCGCCGCCCTTTGAGCGTACACCGCAAATATCCAATTTGTCCGCTTTCGGGTGCTTCTCAATATAGAAAATTTCGGCGGTATAGATCCCTTTCCGCACGGTACCTTGATCGATGATTTCCTCGATCTCAAAACCGACGGAAACTAACTTTTTTGCAAGCTCGTCCGTCGTGATTCCCTTTAAATTTACAAAGTCTTTTAGCCATGATATAGGAAGTAGCATTTTGGTTTTCCTCTTTATTTTATCGTTTTAGATTCTTCGCAAGCTCAGAATGACAATAGGGTTTTTAAGTTGAAAATTGATAGTTGAAAAGTAAGGATATTCAAAGAATGTGATTCGGAGAAATCGTTTTAGATTCTTCGCTTTGCTCAGAATGACAACGGGGGGTTTTATCTTCAATTTTCAACTTTCAATTTAAAAAACTATCTGTAGTTTTGCAAAAAGCGTTTATCGTTTTCAAATACGATACGCATGTCGGAGATGCCGTATCTCGCAATCGCGGTGCGCTCTATACCTAAGCCGAAAGCCAATGCGGAATACTCGTTAGGGTCAATACCGCAGCCCTCCAAAACCTTTGGATTGACGATACCCGCGCCAAGAATTTCCATCCAACCCGTCCCCTTGCAGAGCGAACAGCCCTTGCCTCCGCATTCCGAACAAGTCACGTCGACCTCGACGCTTGGCTCCGTGAACGGGAAATACGACGGGCGAAAACGCGTCTTTGTGTTTTTGTCAAAAAGCTTTTTTGCAAATTCAGTCAAAAGCCCCATGAGATCGCAAAGCGTGATATGCTTATCGACGACAAGCCCCTCGATTTGGTGAAACATCGGGCTGTGCGACGAATCAAAGTCTGAGCGGTAAACCTTACCCGGACTTATGATACGGAGAGGCGGCTTTTCTTTGAGCATGGTGCGAATCTGCATCGACGAGGTTTGCGTCCTGAGGACGATATCGTCGGTGATATAAAAGGTGTCTTGCATATCGCGTGCGGGGTGATCCTTTGGAATGTTGAGCATTTCAAAGTTGTACTTGTCGGTTTCGATTTCGGGTCCGTCCGTCACGCTAAAGCCTAAGCCCGTAAAAATGTCGGTGATTTCGCTTATAACCAACGTGATCGGGTGAAACGAGCCGAAACCGCTCTTTTTTCCCGGCAAGGTGACGTCTATGGCTTCACTCTTGATTTTGTTCTCAAGCTCCTTTTCAAAAAGCGTCTTTTCGCGCTCGGAGAGTAAGCCCTCTATCACGCACTTTGCATCGTTGACAAGCTTACCGACAAGAGGCTTTTGCTCCGCGGATACGTCCTTTAGATTTTTCATCACCGCCGTAAACTCACCGTTTTTTCCGAGATATTTTACGCGGGTGTCGCTTACGCTCTTTAGCGACGGCGACGAAAGAATTTCGCACTTTGCGCTTTCAAGGATTTTTTCGATCATTTTTTCCATAGCTTTCCTTTACCGCTTTTTTCTAAAGCACAGCTTTAGATATTATATTTATAATATAATACCATATATTTTTTAAAATGTAAAGTAGGTTTTGTTGTTTAGAGAATTTTTTATTAAATTCTGCCGTCATTATGCCGAATTTTTTACATAAAAAAACTCCGTCTGACAGACGGAGAGAGATTTTGCGGCGAAGTATTCTATAAAACGCCGTTTTTCAAAATATCTTTGCGAAGTAAAGTATTCTAAAAAGTGCCGTAATTCGGAATACTCCGGTTGATTTTTACAATCTTTTTAAAGGTGTCCGCTATGCGTCCTTCCTTTTCCACAAAAATTTCTTCGGGATAACAGCCGATTACCGCGCCGATTAGGTTTTGTTTTTCGTCGGAAAAAATGTCGTGTACGTAGGCTTTTTCGCCCGTTGAGAGATTAAAAATTTCCGGCGACGCGCCGTCGGAAATCTTGATTTTATTCTTTTTTGCGTCGGACGCGTCAATCAAAAAGGACGTGAGATTTACGATATCCGACTCCGCGGGTTCGGAGGATAAAAGGCTTGTGCTTAGCGCGCAAAGCTCGTCCCAATTTTCAAGCAGCTCGCGCATTCTAAAGAGGAATATGCCGTCTACCGCGTATTCGCTCTGCCGCTCTATCAATCTGTTGATTAAACGGTTTTCTATTCCCGCGTCAAAATATACAAGCGACGAAATCAAAACCGCCATAGGGTCGCTCGGCTTTTGCGCGGCGGTGATTAGGCGGCTCTTTATATAGCTCGCCTTAAAATAAATTAAAACGATATCCGCAATCACCTCGATTACCTTTTTTGTCACCGCCGCGCCGCACCTATCCTCCGCGGCAATCTCGATAAAATTGCGGTAGCGGCTCGTCCCCGTAGCAAAGGTCAAATCCCTCGACCGCTCGAATTTGCCCACCATATAATCAAATTCTTTTTCGTATTCTTTTCCGATACTTATTGCCGTCGTCCACATTCCGTCATTCTCCCGCGCCGCGCTTTATCTCGATTTACGCTATATATTGTATGCACAAGAAAAGGTAATATTATTCCAAAATGCTTGCGTTTGGTAAAAATGGGGTTAAAATAAAGCCGTTTTGTAGAATACTTCGCGCCGCAGAGTATTCTATAAAACGGCAATTTTAAAGTTTAAGGTTGAAAGTTGAGCGTTGAAAATTACTGATTTTTTTTTTAAACAGCCCCTCACCCCTTGCAAAAGTGTAAATTTTGTGCTAAACTGTTAATACTATATCATAGGAGGACAAGGTCATGAACGGAACAAGTCCGCAAAAACTTGATACTATCAAAGTAAACGCTAAGCTCCGTGCCGAAGTCGAATATATTTTTGACGAAATGGGCATGACAACGGAAGAAGCCGTGAACATCTTTTTTTCTAATGTAAAAAACACAGGCACAATACCGTTTATAGTTAAAGCACGACATCAAAAACAAATCCCGATCAGCGAGGAAATCATCGATGCTGAACTCAAAGAAGCCGAAGATGATTTTAAAAGAACGGGAAAAACGTTTGACGCCTTTGCGGTTCTGGACGAGTTGGAGAAAAAATATGCAATATAATCTGATCATGCTTGAAAAAGCAAAAAATGATCTTGATAATATCTATCAATATATTTCCCAACAGCTCAAAAATAAAACGGCGGCAAAAAATTTAAAAATCGCTTTCAAAAAAGCCTTTCAACAGATAAGAGCATTTCCGGAAAGCGCGGAAAAATATAAAGAGGCTTACAGAAAAATACCCGTAAAAAACTATCTGATCTTTTACAAAATAGAAGAAACCGAAATCATCATACATAAAATTCGATACGGATACACCGATTATAATCACGATCCGTACTTTAATTTTAAATAAATTAACCGCCGTTACCAACGACGGCTTTTTATTCGGGTGTTGTTTGAGATTCTTCGCTCCGCTCAGAATGACACCGACTTTTTTATACGGAATAAACAGCGGTTCTAATTCCCTTTTAGATATTCTATTCTCTCAATCAATCTCTTTTTTAGTTCTAAATTGCTTTCTAATTTTTCGCGTTCGCGGTCGACCAAATCTTTCGGGGCTTTTTCGGTATATTTTGTGTTGGAGAGCATTCCGTTGCCGCGGACGATTTCCTTTTCGACCTTTTCCGCTTCGCGCTCAAGCCTTTCGATTTCGCTGTTGACGTCTAAAAGCTCGCCGAGAGGTATCAACACTTCGCCGAAGTCAAAGACCGCCGCCGCCGTCTTTTCCGTAACGGCGGTTTTGTCCGCGATAAAGACGACCTCTTCCGCGTTGCAAAGCTTTTTGATATACGCAAGATTTTTTAGTATATATCTTTCGTTCTTTGCTATCATGTACAGCTTGATTTTTTTGGACGGGAGGACGTTCATTTCCGCACGGATATTTCGGATACCCTTTATAATGTCCATGATATTTTGAAAGTCGTTTTCCTTTTTGACCGCCGTAAATTTTTTGACGGGTTCGGGCCATTCGGAAATCATGATACTTTCGGAGGCTTTGACATTTTTGTCCGCGATAGCACCGTAAATTTCCTCCGTGATAAACGGCGTGAACGGGTGCAGCAGCTTGAGGATATTGACCAAAGTGTAGTTTAACACCGACAGACATTCTCCTCTCTTTTCCGCATTTTCCGAATACAGCGCGGGCTTGCAAAGCTCTATATACCAATCGCAAAAATCGTCCCAAACAAATTCGTACAGCTTTGCAGAGGCAAGTCCTATATCGTATTTTGTAAGCGACTTTGTCACGGCGCGAATGGTTTTGTTGAGCTTAGTCAATATCCACTTGTCCGCGTCGTTCAGACGGAATGTATACATTTTGGGAATGCTCTGATTTTCGGAATTTAGAATCACAAACCGCGACGCATTCCACACCTTATTCATAAAGTTACGCGCATTCTCAATCTTTTCGCTCATAAAGCGCGTGTCCGAACCGGGCGCAATACCCGTCGAGAGCGAAAAGCGAAGCGCGTCCGCGCCGTAGAGGTCGATAAGCTCCAACGGATCGATCCCGTTACCTAAGGACTTGCTCATTTTTTTGCCTTCGGAGTCGCGTACTATACCGTGAATCAAGACTTCGGAAAACGGCACATCCTTCATAAAATGTAGCCCCGAAAATATCATTCTCGCGACCCAAAACGGAATGATATCGTATGCGGTCACAAGGACGCTCGTCGGGTAAAAGTAGTCCAAATCCTCCGTTTTTTCGGGGTAGCCGAGGGTCGAAAAAGGCCATAGCGCGGAGGAAAACCAAGTATCCAAAACGTCCTCGTCCTGAGAGATTTTAGCCGAACCGCACGCGGCGCATTTAGTCGGCGCGGCGTACTCTACCGCCATATGACCGCATTCGCCGCAGTAATACGCGGGGATACGGTGTCCCCATATGAGCTGGCGCGAAATGCACCAATCCTTTAAGTTGTACATCCAATTTAAGTAGGTCTTTTCGTATTTTATCGGAATATATTCGATTTTTTTATTCTTTACATACTTGATTGCGGGACCCGTGAGGGGTTTCATCTTTAAAAACCATTGCTTGCTGATGAGCGGCTCGACGACCGTGTGACAGCGATAGCATTCGCCCACATTGTGGGTATACGGCTCAGTTTTGACCAAAAAGCCTTGCGCGGATAATTCCGCAATGAGATTTTTGCGGCACGTAAAACGGTCTTGACCCGCATACGCGCCCGCGTTTTCATTCATAATCCCGTCGTCGCCGATGACCTTTATGACCTCTAAGCTGTGCCTAAGCCCGACCTCAAAGTCGTTCGGGTCGTGAGCGGGCGTAATCTTGACCGCGCCGCTCCCAAAATCCTTTTCAACATAATCGTCCGCTACTATGACGATATCGCGCCCCGTGAGGGGCAACACGAGAGTCTTTCCGACCAAATCCGCGTAGCGCAAATCATTCGGATTCACCGCGACCGCCGTATCGCCAAGCATGGTTTCGGGTCTGGTCGTCGCGACCGTCACAAAGCCGCTCCCGTCTGATAGCGGATAGCGGATATGCCAAAGGTATGACGGAGTTTCGGTATACTCGACCTCCGCGTCGGAGAGCGCGGTACGGCAGCTCGTGCACCAATTGATGATACGTTTTCCGCGGTAAATCAAACCGCCGTTGTAATACTTGACAAAGGAATCCTTGACGGCACGGCTCAAGTTTTCGTCCATGGTGAACGCTTCACGCGACCAATCGCAAGACGAACCGAGCTTTTTGAGCTGTTCGTTGATTCTGTTTCCGTACTGCTCCTTCCACTGCCATGCGCGTTTTAAAAAGTCCTCGCGTGAGATATCTTGTTTGTCAATTCCCTCTTTTTTGAGCTGTTCGGCGACCTTTAATTCGGTGGCGATGGACGCGTGATCCGTCCCCGGTAACCAAAGGGTTTCAAACCCTTGCATTCTCTTAAACCGAATAATCACGTCTTGTATCGTGTTGTTGAGCGCGTGTCCCATATGGAGCTGCCCCGTGATATTCGGAGGAGGCATAACGATCGTAAACGGCGTCTTTGTCTTGTCGACGTGCGCCGTAAAATACCCCTTATTTAACCACATTTGGTACAGCTTGTTTTCGTAGGCTTTTGGGTTAAACACCTTATCCATATTATAAAAATCCTCTTCTTTTTTTGTTTTAAAACGGACTCTTATCTTTGCTAAGAATCCGTTTGCGGTCAATAGTATCTATTTGTATAATGATTTATTTATCGTTTTTTTGAGAACCGCCGTCGGCATTTCCAACGGAGTCTTGCTTGTCCGCGTCGGTATCCGCGTCGGCTTCTTTTTCGCGTGAAACTTTAGTTTGAATTTTTACAGTCGTATCTATCTCGATCTTTTTTTCTCCCGTCGGGAGCTTCCCTCCGAGCTGACGAACTATCTGAACCGCGTAAACCGAAAGCGCAACCAAAGCGATAGCGACGCCGAACGCGCTGATGATAAAGCCCGTAAGATACATGACCTTGCCCATTTCAACGGTACCGATATCCTTCATTTCGCCGAAGAACAGTATGCAAACTCCGATAGACAGAAATGTCGATGCGACCTTTCCGAATATATTTGCCGCAACTACAACCTTTTTTCTGACCAAAAACAAACCGACCAAAAGCATGATCAATTCTTTTGCGGCAATGATAATCGCAAGGATAAAATACGGCGGATTCTTATCTGAAAATACTATGCTTAAGCAAATCATAACGGTGACGTGCATGAGCTTGTCCGCGACGGGATCGAGAGCTTTTCCGAGATCGGAAACGAGATTGTATTTTCTCGCCACATAGCCGTCTAACATGTCCGTCGACGCGCAAACGGCAAATAAGAGAAACGCCCACATCAAGCCGACGTTATACGGCTTTACGGTAAACATGACGACGACGAATGCGGGAATCAATAAAATCCTCACCATTGTGATAATGTTGGGTGCCGTAAAAATACGTTTTGAACTGTCCGACATAAAAAATCCTCCTTGCTTCAATCAAGCTAAACTCGGCAAAATCTTGCCGAAGCATTCATTGTAGAATATTTTACCATAAAAACAAGGTTTTGTAAAGATATTATCGAAATATTTTTAGACGAAAGAACAATATTTTTTACACATTTTTTCCGTCGGTTATCGATTTGCATAAAATAAAACGCATAGTATTCTACAAAACGCCGTTTTATAGAATACTATGCCGTTAATTGAAGGTTGAGAATTGAAAGTTGAAAAGTGAGGCGGCTATTTTTTAATCCGCAATTTTGCATTCTGCATTTTGCATTTTCAAAAACCTACTGTATTAAAATTCCGACGTTCTTTACATATCGGGCTTTTACCGAAATTTTTATGTCGTAGAGATTGTCGTCGTCTATGTTTAGACGCACATCGATACTTTCGGGAATCACCTCAAAATAGTTGTCTAAAAGCCCGTAAATATCGCTCTTTAGGAGATCCTCTATTCCCGACGGAGATTTTATTTTATCGATCATTAAAACGTTTTTTAAGCGTCCCGCGGCATTTCTTGCTTCTTTCATTTATGAAAACCTTTTTTGGTTGAAAGTAGAGAGTTGAGAGTTTTTTTAATGCAGAATGCAGAATTATAGATTTTTAGAGATAAGATTCGGAGAAATCGTTTTAGATTCTTCGCTTTGCTCAGAATGACATCGGCTTTTTTATTTTTTTTAAATCCGCAATTCTGCATTCTGCATTTTGCATTCTGCATTAAATTAGAATAGCTTTTTAACCTTTGCTTTCCACCGCCCGAATACTCCTCTGTAATCGTTGGTGCAGTCGTATACCGTGCGCTTTCCGCTTGAGATATTTTCGGCAAGCATCATGAGGGCTTGCTTTACCTCGCATTCCAACTTATGGCGCATAATGTCGGATTTTACGGTGATGCTGTCGTCGTCTGGTACGACGCCCGTCGGCGTACAGCGAAGCAAGCGAGATATGTCGCCCGCCGTCATCATGTCGCCCAAAACCACCATGTCGCCTCTGACGCGGTTGATGACCAAACCGATATTCACAAGCGGATACCCGTTTAAAAGAGCCATCACTTTGTCCGCATCACGGACCGCGGAGATATGCGGCGTCGTCACCACATAAGCCTCCGACGCGGCGACGACTGCGCGGTGAAAGCCCGCGTCGATCCCCGCGGGACAGTCGATGATGACAAAATCAAAGCCGACCGCAAGCGTATCGATAATGCTTTTAAAATTTGACGCGGTGAAATTTGCCGTATCATAGTTGTGGAACGACGGCAAAACAAACAGCCCCGGAAAATCTACGTCCTCGATGAGCGCCTGCTTTAAACGGCACTTCCCATCCACAACGTCCGCAATATCGTAAGTCACTTTGTTTTCCATGCACATAACGACATCTAAATTGTTTAGCCCGATATCCGCGTCCACCATGACGACCTTGTGTCCGAGCATAGACAGAGCTATACCTATGTTCGCACACATTGTGGTCTTTCCTACGCCGCCCTTTCCCGAAGTGAAAACAAGTTTTCTTCCCATGTAAAGCCTCTTTTAAAAAAAATTATCGCCGTTCGCTTGGAATTTAAGTTTTTTAATTATTTCTCAATTTTTCGATAGCCGTCAAAATAAAGTGTTTGTTTGAGGGCTTGCCCTTTCGCATATCGATAGTCGAGCCGAATTCGCCGTTTAGGGTATCCACGTCGCCCTTGAGCCACGCGGCGGAAACCGCGTTTTGAATATCCTTTTCGACGGTAGACGCGGACTTTCCGTACTTTTTAGCGAGAACCACATATCCGTTTTTGGATAACGGCAGAATATCCGCGCCGGTTAGCCCCATGCCGATGAGATCGACCAAATATTTATAGCCGATCTTGTTTGGGATAAATCCCATAGATAACAGATAGTTGGATACTCTGCCGTTCATATCGTTTCCTTTTTTACAAATTTTGTTTTACAAAACCGAAATCGGTTCGTCCGTTGAAAGTAGTCGTGTGTAGCGGTTGACCGCGTTTTTTATTATATAGGATATAACGCTGAAAAAATTATTCATTTATGCCGTAAAATGAAAACTTTTGACGTTTTTTAGAGTTTGTCTTACATTACTTTATCTTTTGAGATTGCAAAAGAAAAATTTATATGATATAATAGTGTAAATCACAAAAAAAATACAAATTACAAAAAAAACAAGGAGATGTAAAATATGAACGCCTTTTCTTTTCTCTTAGAGTACGAACAAAACGGTAAAGTATTCCAAGAAACCGCCTTAAATCATGTACTCTATGACGTAGAGTACTCTATAAAAGCCGCTAAAATAGAATTGTCTATCACGACAAAGCGTCCTATCGCCCTCAAAAAAATATCGATTGCTTTTAAAAAGAACTATGATTTGCGCGAGGTGTTCTATGCGAACGGCTATCAAGCGTGGACGACGTCGCGTGAATACGGTATCTCCGACCGCCAAAAAAGCGTTACGCCCCTCTCAAACCTGCACCCTAAGCTAAAGGCTATGGCGGCGACTTCGGGAGATTATCTCTTTACGGACTACCCCAAAAAAACGGGCGCGTTTCACGCGTACACCTACTGTTACCTCAGACGGGGCGGCGCGGTGGAGCTATTCGGCTCGCTTTCGGAAAAAAACGGCTTTACGGTCTTTCGGCGCGATATGACCGAAAACCTCTTTACGATCGAAAAGGATCTCGACGGGCTTATTTGCGACGGACAATACTCCGTGTTTGATATTCTCCGTATCGAGGGCGGCTATGACGAAGTGTTTGACCGCTACTTTGAAGCTTTCGGAGTCCCTAAACTCAAACACGCCTCTCTCGCGGGATATACAAGTTGGTACAACTATTTCCAAAAAATCGACGAAAGCATAATTCTCCGCGATCTCGAAGGCATGGCAAAAGTCCCCGAAGCAAACATTTTTCAGATCGACGACGGGTACGAAACCTTTGTGGGAGATTGGCTCGACCCTAATCCGAAAAAATTCCCGAACGGCATGGCGCACATTGCGCAAAAAATCCATGAAAAAAGCTTAAATGCGGGACTTTGGCTCGCTCCGTTAAATGCGCAAAAGACGTCGAGGCTCGCTAAAGAACACCCCGATTGGCTGATCCGCGACAACAAAAGCGGAAAACCTATCGTCGGGGTCGTCGCTTGGGGCGGCGCATACGGGTTGGATATCTACAATTCGGAGGTTCGCGCCTACCTCAAAACCGTGTTTCATACCGTCTTGAATGAATGGGGCTTCGATATGGTCAAGCTCGACTTCCTCTATTCTCAATGTATGCAGCCGCGTTTGGGCAAAACTCGCGGCACGATTATGTGCGAGACTATGGAGTTTTTGCGCGAATGCGTCGGCGATAAGCTGCTCCTCGGCTGCGGAGTTCCGTTAGGCGCGGCGTTCGGTTATGTCGACGCTTGCCGCACGGGCTGCGACGCGGGACTCAAATACGGAGGAGAAATCTACAACAAGCTGACGACGATAAACGCGGAAATCATTTCGGCGCAAAATTCCGTCGTCAATACTGTCTTTCGCCGTCACCTAAACGGACGCGCTTTTTTGGGCGATCCCGACGTATTTTTCTTGCGCGATGACAACCTAAAATTTACCGAAGAACAAAAGCTCCTCCTCGCCCGTATCAACAACCTTTTCGGCGGCGTGCTATTCGTGTCCGACGACGTCGGCGCGTACGACGAGGGACAGCTTGCGCTCCTTCGCGAAGCTTTTACCAAAAAGGATATCACCGTTCTCTCCGCGGAATTTGTTACGGCAACCGATATTCGTATCGTTTACAGTGAAAACGGAAAAAATGAAAACGAGAAAAAAATCGAGTTTAATTTAAAAAAAGGCAACGTGACGTTGCATCCACATTCGCAACAGGCAAATAGGAATGAATAGTGTTAGAAGCCCGTTCACCGATTTTTTAAGCAATAAGTGCGGTATTTAGTAAAATAGGTGTCATCTTGAGCATAGCGAAAGATCCAAAACGTCCCGCCGTATTCCCTTAAAAATATAAATTATGGGGATCCGTGGAAATCGTTTTAGATTCTTCGCAAGCTCAGAATGACGCCTACTTTTTGCGGGACGATGATGGCATTGTCCAATAATTACATAATTACACATACTTTTTAAATCCGCAATTCTGCATTTTGCATTCTACATTCTGCATTTTATTAAAACCGTAACTTTTTAAAAAAAACGCGCATACTTTATAACGGAGGAAAATTATGTGCGGAATTGCGGGAATGTTTGACAAATCGTCGGATTTAAGGCAACAAGAAGAGATTTTTATCGAAATGCGCGACGCGCTGTCGCGGCGAGGTCCCGACCAAAACGGAATTTTGATCGACAATCCCGTCGCGTTGATTCATACGCGTTTGAGCGTCGTCGATCTCGAAAACGGCAAGCAGCCGATGACCTTTTCACGCGGAAATGAGACGTATAGTATTCTATATAACGGCGAATTGTATAATACTTCGGAGCTAAAGCTGGAGCTGACCGCGCTCGGTCACCGCTTTTTGAGCCGCTCCGACACGGAGGTTCTCCTCCACGCTTATGTCGAATGGAAGGACGATTGCGTCGATAAATTAAACGGCATTTTCGCCTTTGCGGTATGGGAAAAGCACAGTGAACGGCTTTTTTTTGCACGCGATAGGATCGGCGTAAAGCCGTTTTTTTATTCTTTAAAGGACGGGCGGTTTATTTTTGCGTCCGAAATAAAAGCACTCCTCAAACACCCCTCTATTCACGCCGAAATCGATTCTGATTCCGTTGCGGAAATCATGCTTATTGGTCCGGGGCGAACCCCGTCTTGCGGAGTGTTTTGCGGAATAGACGAGCTGAAACCCGCTCATTGCGGCTATTATTCCAAAAGCGGTTTACAGATAAGACGCTATTGGAAAATGCTTGCGCATAAACATACCGACAGTTTTGAGCAAACCGCCGAACGCGTCCGCTTTCTCGTGACCGACGCTATAACGCGGCAATTGGTTTCGGACGTACCCGTCGGGACGTTTTTGTCGGGCGGCTTGGATTCAAGTATAATATCCTCCGTCGCAAACCGAAAATTTAAAGAGGAAAATCTCCCCTTAACCACCTTTTCCGTGGACTACTTAGACAATCAAAAATACTTTTCGTCGGGTAAATTTCAGCCCTCCGACGACCGCAAATATATCGACCTCATGACCGAATATTTAGGCGCGGAAAACAAGCGCGTTTTACTCGATACCGACGAGCTTGTTTCCGCGCTCTATACCGCGGCGGAGGCGCGTGATTTGCCCGGTATGGCAGACGTGGATTCCTCGCTTTTGCTCTTTTGCAAGGAGATAAAAAAGTCCGTCACGGTCGCGCTTTCGGGCGAATGTGCGGATGAGATTTTCGGCGGTTATCCGTGGTACAGAGACCCCGCTATTCGTGAAAAGGACGGCTTTCCGTGGTCTCAATCGACCGCATACCGCGCAAGCTTTCTCCGTCCCGAATTTGCAAAAAAAATCGACGCAACAGAGTTCGTCGAAACGCGCTACCGCGGCGCGTTAGCCGATTGTGATATTCCCGAAGACGATACCGACGACGAAAAACGCATGAAACAACTCGTCAATCTCAATCTCAATTGGTTTATGCAAACCCTCTTAGACCGAAAAGACCGCATGAGCATGTACAGCGGACTTGAGGTGCGCGTACCGTTTTGCGACTATCGGATAGCGGAATACCTCTACTCCGTTCCGTGGGAAATGAAGGACTACAAAAATCAAGAAAAGGGTCTACTCCGCTACGCTATGCGCGGGATACTTCCAGACGAGGTTCTATACCGCAAAAAAAGCCCCTATCCAAAGACCCATAACCCCGCCTATTTAAACGCCGTTCGCGGCATTTTGAGAAACATAATTGA
>JAITOQ010000099.1 GCA_031289865.1 Clostridiales bacterium | reverse complement strand
GAATACGTCCGCTTCGCGTGTCGCGATATTTAAAAAGCCGTTTAATTCCGCGTTTTTCCCGACTTGTTCGAGGGCGGTGCGGCTGATATCGACGGCGGTAATTTCTTCCGCTCCGTAATGCGCCGCGGCGAGCGAAAAGCCGCCTTGATTGCAAAAGAGGTCGAGGACGCGTTTTCCTTTGACGTAGTGTTTTAGGTTGTCGCGGTTTTCCTTTTGGTCGAGGAAATAGCCGGTTTTTTGACCGTTTACGAGGTCGATCGAGAGCTTAACTCCGTTTTCGGTGATGACTAAGGAGTCGGGGAGCGCGCCGTACAAGACGCCTTTCGTTTCCTTTAGCCCCTCTTTGGAGCGGACGGAAACGTCGCTTCGCTCATAGATACAGACGGGCGAGAATATTTCGCGCAAAATATCGACGATCATGTCTTTGCGGCAGTCCATGCCGTACGCCAAAAACTGTACGGACAGACAGTCCCCGTAACGGTCTACGATAAGCCCCGGTAGGAGGTCGCTTTCGCCGAATACGGCGCGGTAGTTGTCGGTATAGCCGACGGACAGACGGTAATCGTTCGCCGCCTTGATTCGCCCGAAGAAAAAATCACGGTCTATAGCGACCTCGTTTTGAGCGAGAATTCGGACGATGATTTTTGACGCGTGGTTGATAAACCCAAGCCCGGCAAACCGCCCGTCATGGCTCTCTACACGCGCAATACTCCCTTGAACGTCCTTTCCGTCAATCTTTGCGACCTCGTTTGCATACACCCACGGGTGTCCGGATAGGATACGCTTTTCTTCGCCTTTTTTTAGGGTCAATTTAAACATTTTAAACTCCTTGTGTTTAATGCAGAATGCAAAATGCAGAATGCAGAATTGCGGATTAAAATAAAAGTCGGTGTCATTCTGAGCTTGCGAAGAATCTCAAACGTCAGCCTTACATTTTTAATGCAGAATTGTTGATATCAATTTTAATTATCGCGTTTTGAAAAAGTGGTTTTGACAATTGCCACTAAGATTTTTTTTATTTCCGTAATATCATTATTTAGGCTGTTATATTCAGATTCGGTAATGTAATCCGTCTTGTATAACAATTCAATCCAATATTTACTTTCATTCGCTTCTTTTAATGAGATATTCATTTTCATTCCAAAATCCGCGATGCTTTGACCGTGTTGGGCTTCATTTACATTTGCTCCGATACTCGTACCACATCTAAGCAATTGTTTGCTTAGGACGAATTCTTTTTTATTATCACACAAAAATTTGTATAAATTAACAACCCGAATAGCAAACGACATAGATAATTCTACGATTTTGTTTTCTTTATCCTTGAGCATATTTTAATCTCTCCATTTCTCTTTTAATCCGTAATTCTGCATTCTGCATTAAAAATTGCATGGCTGACTTTTGAGATTCTTCGCGTTCGCTCGGAATAACACAGACTTTTATTTTTATCCGCAATTCTGCATTCTGCATTCTGCATTCTGCATTTTGATAATTATATCACATTTGCTTGACTTTGCACCCAAAAATGTTGTAGTATAATAATATTTATTTGAGGAGGATTCAGTATGAGCATGTTTACAAAAATCAAACCGAACGGAAAAATCTCCGTCTTTTCCAAGCTGTCTTACGGAATGGGCGAGATGACGTTCGGCGTCACAAACACTATCATGAGCGTCTATCTCTTGATAACGCTCACAGACTATTTGCGCGTCAAGCCTATTTGGGCGACCGTGATCGTCGTCGCGGGTATTGCGTGGGACGCGGTGACCGATCCGCTTGTCGGCTACTTAAGCGACAATTCGGGCGGGCGGTTCGGACGGCGTAGGAGATATATTTTGCTTTACGCGCTCCCTCTCGGATTGAGCTTTTTTCTCCTTTGGATGGCTCCTACGGTCATGGGAGCGGGCGTGCCCGAAGCGGCTAAGGTGATAGTGATTTTGATTATCTATCTCGCGTCGATTACGTTTTTGACCCTTGTCAACGTCCCGTACGGCTCCGTTATTATGGAAATGACCGACGATTACGACGAGAGGACGAGCTTGACGGGCTTTCGCATGGTGTGTTCGGCGGCGGCGACCTTGATCGCGATAGGCGCGGCTGAAACCATTTTGGGAGAAGGACCGATATACAGTACGGGCAAAAATCTCATCTATGTCGGGCTTGTGTTCGGTATTTTTATCACGATTGCCGCGCTTTTATGCTTTTACGGGACGTTCGAGCGGCGAAAGTTTGAAAAACTGCTCGTCCGTCCGAAATTCAACTTCAAAAAATACATGCTCGAATCGTGGAAGTCAAAGCCTTTCCGTCAAGTCACGATAGCATACCTCTGCGCTTTTACGGTCATAGGTCTACTTCAAACCCTTTTGCAATATTATACTACATATTGGTTGCGTGCGCCGGAGATGTTTTTGATACTTGCGGCTATGGTTTTGCTGCTTGCGATTTTGAGTACTCCGCTTTGGACGTTCGTCGCAAAAAAACTCGGTAAGAGAGAAGCTTTTTTGATAAGCTGCGCTCTGACCGTGGCGGCTCTGATCGGAGTCTTTTTCATCCGGCCGATAAACGATACGGAATTCGTTTTGGATCTCGGTACGAGCGCGGGACTTTTCCCGATATACGGCTACATTCTGATTTTCTTTTTGGGCGTGGGAATAGGCGGCGTACAGCTTTTGCCGTTTAGCATGATGCCCGACGCAATCAACTTCAGTATGAACGAGGGGGACATGGACGAGGGCGCGTATTACGGAATCGTCACGTTTGTCCAAAAACTCGGAATGGGCGCGGCAACTATGCTGATAGGGCCTATCCTCACCCTCGCAAAATATAAAGAACCGCCGAAAGAACTCGAAGACGGCGTGTTGTTTCTGCAAGAAAAAGTGACGAACGAAGCAATCCGCGCCATGTTTGTCGGACTCTCGATCGTCATCGTCGTAATCGGCGCGCTCGCCGTCCTAAAATACGAAATAGACAGAGCCGCGCTGCATAATAAGATTAAGAAAGAGAATAAAGAAAGTTGAAAATTGAGAGTTGAAAGTTGAAAAGTAAGGATTTATTTAATGCGAAACGCAAAATGCAAAAGGCAGAATGCAGAATGCAAAATGCAAAATGCAGAATTGCGGATTTAAAGAAAAGTAGGCACTCTTGTAGGGGACGATGACCACATCGTCCCGTATCCGAATAATAAAAAAAATAGGTGTCATTCTGAGCTTGCGAAGAATCTAAAACGTCAAGCCGTACAATTAAAACTAATTAAAAACCTATAAAAAAACAAAAAATGGAGTCAAAAATACATGAAAAAATGTCCGAATTGCAGAAGACCCTATGGCGACGATATAAATTTTTGCGGGATATGCGGAGTTTCGTTAGAGGACGGCATAGCAAAATGTCCGAGCTGCGGAAAGGTCTATGACGATGAAGAAACGGTGTTTTGCGGGGCGTGCGGAAGCCGTTTAGAAAAAATATCCGCGATAGATCCTATTACGGAGAATGCGGTGTCGGAGACTTTGGGGGCTGATTTGTCCGCGGCGGTCGGCGATACGGCTTCGGCGGTCGGCGATACGGCTTCGTTCGCGGCGACGGGTGATACGGCTTCGGCGGGTAAAAGCTCAAGCGGAAATGCCGGTGCGTTTGCGGTATCGGCGGCAAAAGCGAAGAATCTTTATATTGTTATCGGCGCGGGAATAGTGGTTTTTTCCTTGTTTTGCGCGTTATTCTCAAGAGCGTTCGGTTTTTCGTATAATATGTTGATCGGTGCGCCGATTATCGGAGCGGCTTTACTATTCGGCAATTTACTGTTGGGCTTTAAGCGCGGAATGATAATCACGGCGATTGTTTCCGTCGTGCTGTTTCTCTTGGAATATATCTCTATGTACAGCCTAATCGGAAATATGTCCTTTTTTGAAAATTTCGGTAGCTTTTTGGGCGCCGCTATTATAATCGTCGTTATGTATGCCGTTCCGATATTGGTTGCCGGACTTGTAATAAAAAAAGTATTTGTAAAGCAAGACGAAAAATTTGTATCCTATCTAAAACCGATGTCGGTCGGTTTTGCGATATGGTTTGTTCTTTTTTATGTTTTCAGCATTCTTATAATTGTGATTTCAGTTTGCGTGTCCTACGCGCAGTATTTTCCTCAAGAAACGATTCGGTCGGTCATCTTAGAAAATATTGCCAATATAATTACAAGGAACGCGCTTGTAGGCTTGTTGATAGGCATTCCCGTTACGTTGGCTTTTACGTTCGTCTTGTGGAAGGTCAAACCGTCGGTCATAAGAGAAGCGGGAGAAAGTAGGTAAAAACAAAGGATTAAAGAAGAAAAAACAGCGGATAAAAACCGGTACAAAGCTCTAAACACCTTGAGTTTTTTGGGGCTTTATGGTAAAATAATATCAAGGGCTACACGGTTTCCGTGCGAGTACAAACGGAGGTACTATGATATAGGCTATTCCGACCAACTCGGTTCGGGTGTGCGGAATTTGTATAAATATACGAAGATATATTCGGGCGGTGAACCCGAATTAATAGAGGGCGATATATTCCGAACAATTGTGCCGCTTTCAAGTGAAATTGGGGAGATAAATGAAAAAAGTGGGGAGATAAACGAAAAAGTTGGGGAGATAAAAAAGCCGTTGAGTGAAACGGCTCAAGCCGCATTAGCAATTATTGAGACTATTCCGAATATCACATTTTCGCACTTGCTGAAAAGCTGAAGCGTCCGGAGAGGTCGGTTGAAAATTTTATAAACGAATTAAAAAAGAAAGGATATATTCGTCATGCCGGTTCAAGGAAAACGGGTTATTGGGAAATCATAAAATAATTGACAACGGCTGTTTTTATTAAGAGCCCGTTACCGACTTTTTTATTCGGATACGGGACGAGTGTGTACAAGAGGCATTAAATAAATCCGCAACGTTTAACTTTAAAAGCCGTTGTCATTCTGAGCTTGCGAAGAATCTAAAACGATTGTTTACACAAGTGCGGGCGTGGTAAATATATTGAGCAGAAAAATATTTGAGATAATAAGGGGCTTGTTTTAGTATGATGTATTATCTATTTTCAAGAGAGTTTTTTAATTATCTCAAGACTAAATATCCCTATGCCATCAATTGGGAGCACATTCTCGACGCAAGCGACAACAACGATATGCCCGAAACTGTACGGCGAGAATGGGAAGAATACAAAGCCGCAAGAGAACGCGCAGGGGACGCGAAGTTATAGAAAGCGGTCGTTTAATGATGCCGACTTTTTTTATACGGATACGGGACGATGATGGCATCGTCCCCTACGAGAGACGCTTGTTTTTTATCATCACTTTTCAACTTTCAACTCTCAACTTTCAACTAACCGACATTTTGTATCTCTACGTTTTTTGCTAAACCCCTTTGTTTTGCTTGTCAAATTTCTCTTTTTATATTACAATAGATATAGATAAAAAAAGACAAAAAAGGAAATTCGGAGGGAATTTTAATGGCAGTAAAAAAATATGTGTATCTCTTTAACGAGGCGGACGGGAGCAACAAGGCTCTTTTCGGCGGGAAGGGCGCGAACCTTGCAGAGATGACGAGGCTGGGAATGCCCGTGCCGCAAGGTTTTACGATCACGACCGAAGCTTGTACGAAGTATTACGCGGACGGCAAAAAGGTTGCAAAAGAGATCGTCGATCAGATTTTCTCCGCGCTTACCACGGTTGAAAAGCTTCAAGGCAAGAAATTCGGGGATAAAGAAAATCCGTATCTCGTTTCGGTTCGTTCGGGGGCGCGTGCGTCCATGCCGGGCATGATGGATACGATTTTGAATCTCGGCTTAAACGACGTTTCCGTCGTTGCGCTTGCAAAAAAGACAAACAATCCGCGCTTTGCGTACGATTGCTACAGACGCTTTATACAGATGTACAGCGACGTCGTAGTCGGGGTCGGAAAGACGGCATTCGAGGGCTTTATCGACGAGTACAAAAAGGAACTCAAGGTCAAGCTCGATACCGAATTTACCGCGGAAAATCTACAAGTACTCATCGGTCGTTACAAAAAATACTATAAAGAAAAGATGAAAGAGGATTTTCCTCAAGACCCTAAGGTTCAGCTGTTGGGCGCGGTCGAGGCGGTGTTCCGTTCGTGGGACAATCCTCGCGCAAATATCTATAGGAGAATGAACGACATTCCGTCCGATTGGGGGACGGCGGTCAACGTACAGTCCATGGTATTCGGAAACACGGGCGACACGTCGGGTACGGGCGTGGCGTTTACGAGAGATCCGTCGACGGGCGAAAAGAAGCTTTACGGCGAATTCCTCATGAACGCGCAAGGCGAGGACGTAGTCGCGGGTATCCGTACCCCGTCAAAGCTCGATCAATTGGAGAATGTCAACAAGGAAGCGTATCGCAATTTCGTTGAAATAGCCGCAAAGCTTGAGGAGCATTACAAGGATATGCAAGATATGGAATTTACCATCGAAGAGGGTAAGCTCTACATGCTCCAAACGCGTAACGGAAAGCGCACCGCGCAAGCCGCGGTCAAGATTGCGGTCGATCTCGTAAA
>JAITOQ010000004.1 GCA_031289865.1 Clostridiales bacterium | reverse complement strand
ACATATGACGATCGCACCGTCTCCGTCGATGTCAAACATAGCTTTAAAGTTTACGTCGGCAAGCGCGGAGGAGGCAAGCGCGGCTCCGACATTTGAAAAAATCTTTACTTCAAACTATGATTATCTGATCCCCGTTGCGGCATGGAATGCTGATCTGTCTAAGGATATAGCTTCTATGATGAATCCGCTTGTATACGGATATGCGTATGTTAGAGTTGTCGGCAATACGACGGTTATAGAGGTCTATTTCATAAGCAATTCTGTACAACCGCCTATGCCTCAATACCCGCCTATTCCGATTAAGTCCTCGTGGATATCGGCATTACAGTATACGGATATAGGGAGTGACGAATATTCATACGCGCCTTGGGAATACGACGAACTCACGGATATAAGTAAGGCGACGTTGACGCTTTCGACGGGGGATGTAAACATTCTTGCACATATTGCGGCGAAGATTACATACAAGAGTTCGGAGAGCGGTAATTCGTCAACTTCTGCGGTAAGTTTAAAGCTTACGCTCGCGGACGCGGAAATAACCGACGCCGCGCCGACGTTTGAAAACGCGTTTTTGAGCGGGAATAGCTATACCGTACCCGTCAAGGCATGGCATGAGACAAACGACGCCGCGTCTATGATGTCGCCTATGGTCGAGGTCGCTCCCGCGTATGCGGAAGTAGGTGATACGGAAACGACGGTGACATTTTATATCGGCGGCGCAACGCTTTACGGACAATATGCGTCGGCAAGTGCGGTCACTTCTCTCAAATATAAGGATATAGGAGATGAGGAATACGGTGACGCTACATATTTTTCTTATGACGCGGAAAAGGATATTATAACGGTGAAAATCGTAATATCCGATATCAAGGCGGGATTGATTCCGATAGAAATGGTAAACGGCGGCAGAACGCAATATATTCGTTTGAACTTTAATTTGGACGGAGCGGCGTTAGCGGAATAAGTTTGGATAATGAAAAACGATAAAAAGTTTTGCATACTTTGACCGATAATAAAGTAGTTTAACTCCCGCGCAACATAAGCGGGAGTTATTACGATTTATGCTTTAGCGTTTATACGGCAGACGTTTTGGATCTTTCGCTGCGCTCAAGATGACGCCTACTTTTTATCCTTAACTCTCAATTTTCAACTTTTAGGAGGCTTTTATGAAGAGAAAATCGATATTGTTTTTACTTATTGCGGCGGCAATCGCTCTATCGGGTTTTGCTATTCCGTCGGGTACGGTATATGCGGCGGCGTCCGCCCCAAAAGCAATTATCGCCTTGTCCGCTCCTTTTTCTCCCGACGGCGCGGCGACGGAAATCACGCGGAATTATTCGGATATCATCAGTATACCGACCGCTACGGCGGCGGTTGACGGCGAGTCCGTTCCCGTGACGCTGTCGGTCAAATATTTGGGCAAGAACGGTTGGACGGATTACGATTTGCCGAGGAGCGGTAGGCTTGTAGTAGGCGACGTAGTAGGTGAGGACGCATACCGCACGGCGGCTTATATGGTGGTTTACGGCGCGGGAGAGGGCGCGGCTTATAGCGAGCTTGTATATACGGTTTACGTCGGGTTGGATATGTTTGTCACGACGGCGCGTGAATTTGTCGCGTTTGCGGGCGATGAATTGACCTTGCCCGAATGCCTCCCGATGTATACATACAGAGAGAATGAAACTTTGAAATATATAGACGTTGCGGCGGCGCGCAAGATTCTTTTCCGTCCCGCGGGGTCTGACGCGGAGTCGGAAATCTCGGCGGGCGGGTCTATTATACCCGAAGCGGGGATTTATACGCTCGTATTTACTTCGCCCGAAACGATAGAAAAAAGCGGAGTTATATATGTGAGCGGGGGAACGCTCAGCGTCAGTGTCGAGATTCGCGTCTATGACGAGAGAACAAATCCGCTTTTAGGCGGTGACGGCATATACGAAACAAGCTACACGGTAGGCGGTACAAGCGAGATAGGCGTAGGCATGATAGGCGCAAGCTGTGACACAAAGATCCAAATAGAAAAGCGCGGCGAAATCTATCTTTTGTACTTTACGATTGTCACAGCGCAGTATATGTCGGGGCTTAAAGCATATCAAGCGGGCGCGGAGATAGGCGGGCTTGTCACACTTGAGCGTTACGAAAACTCAAATTTGTTGTGTACCGTTGTGTTCGGGCTTTGCGCGGCACAGTTAAAAAACACTATAGGTTTCGACGTGTATGTCACCCCGATGAGCAAAGACGTTTCCTTTACGGTCGCGCCTAATTTAGAGGACGCATATCTTTTGAGGACGGAGCCGTCGGTGACGGGAAATGCGCCCGTGATAGAAATAGGCGAGTTTGAATTAGGCGGTTCGGTAAAAATCCCGTCCGCAACCGTCGAATTTGACGTGCCGTATGTATTGAGTTATGCCGTACTCAAAAAAACGGCGAACGGATACGAAACGGTGAGCGTGACGGACGGTGTGTTTGAGAGAGCGGCGGGTGAATATGTGATAAGATATACCGCATTGTATATGGGCGGCGGCGGCAAGGTCGGCGCGGTGACAAAGGACAAGGAGCTTGTTATTCCCCAAACGGACGACGAGCCGAATTTTTGGACGACGGCGGGCGGTACGGCGGTAATCGTCGCTTTGTCGGTGGTTTGCGCGGGACTAATCGTCACGGTGAGTGTAGCTTTAAAAAAGAAATTCGGGGAAATCGTTTGAAATTCTTCGCATTCGCTCAGAATGATACCTACTTTTTATACACAACTTTCAACTCTCAACTCTCAACTTAAAAAAGCAAGTGTCATTCTGAGCTTGCGAAGAATCTCAAACGTCATACTATTTCGTATTCAAAATTACTCTAACCCCCGGTGTCTTTTTGGCTAAAAGCCGTCGATTTTTAGGCTTTTTACGTACCGCAAAGTACGCCGGAGCCTAAAAACGCCGTCTTTTATCTCAAAAATCCGGTCGTGGTTTAGAGCAATTTTGAACACGAAACAGTATCAGCTGTATAATAACTAAATTAGGAGATAGGACATGAAAAACAAAAAATTATTAGGACTTATAGCGTGCGTCGTTTTGTGCGCGGCGTCGCTTGCGACGCTTGTCGGCTGTATCCCAAAGCCGAAAACGCCCGTATCGGGTACGAGAATAGTCGTCCTCGACAGCGTGAGCTTAGAGGTGTTAGACCGCATCGGTATAGAGGTCGTCGGCGTACCGTCGTCGGGTTGGGAAAGGGTGGATACAAAGTACGGCGACCGCGGATTGTACGGCGACGCGGGGATTGCGATGAAACCTAACTATACCGAAATCGCCATGATGAATCCGAGCGAGGTCATCATGTCCGACGCGACGGAAAAGGCGTTCGGAAACATAAAATCCTCGTTTGACGCGCTTGGGATACCCGTTAGATTTTTTAATTATAACGGCGTACCCGAATTAAAGAGCAGTATTCTCTCGATAGGCGAATACTTCGGAGAGCGTGATGCGGCTGCGAATATAGTCGCGGAACTAAATGCAAAGGAAGAAGCAATTTTAGCGCGTGTAAACGCTTTAAATCCTAAACCGCGTGTCATGGCTTTGTTCGGCGCGCCATTGGGGACGGCGGCGCAGAGTATTTCTATAGCGTCGAGCGGCATGTACGCGGGCAGTATTGTGAGCTACACGGGCGCGATAAACGTGATAGACGGGCTGTACCCTAACTACAACGGCATGATCAATCCCGATAATTGGGCTCCTATTTTGGATTTAGAACCCGATTATATCTTTTGCGTAGCGCACGGCAGTCCCGACGAGGTTTGGTCGATATATGATTCGGCTTGGTCGGGTTCTCCTTGGAACCGCTTTAGCGCGGTACGCGAGGGGCGTGTGTTTTACTTGCCGAGCGACACGGTGAATATCATCGCGGAATTTGATTATACGGTCGCAATGGAATACATTTTGGATATTTTTGAGGGCAAGGTAGGCGCGTACGGCGCGGGGTATATAGCATGAGCATGAGCAAAACGCTGAAACGCAAAATCACAAAAACGACGCTTATTTACGTCGCATGCGCGGGGCTTACGCTGTTTTTAATCGTCGTATCGATAGGCGCGGGCTACAAAAAAGCGAGTTTAGGACAAGTGATAACGGGACTGTTTTCGGGCGGCGATTACGTCGTAGAAACCCTTGTCAGAGTCAATTTGCCGCGCACTCTCGTCGCGCTGTTTTCGGGCGCGGTGCTTGCGGTAGCGGGGGTACTCTTTCAGTCCGTCACGCGAAACCGCCTTGCCGATCCGAGTATAGTGGGGGTCTCGTCCTCGACGTATACGGCGGGGCTGTTTGTGTCGCTGTTATTCCCCGCATTAGTGCCGTTTTCACCGATACTCGCGGGGGTATTCGGCATGGCGGTATTTTTGATGATCTTTAGGCTGTCGTATTCTCACGGGGTAAAGTCAAATCGGATTTTGGCGATTGGCGCGGCGGTAAACGCGGTATTTATGATGATCATTATCACAATTGCGGTCATGCAAAACTTGAGCGCGACTAACGTACTCTTGTCGCTGTCGGGCAGTCTCGCCGTACCGAAACCCGAAATCGTGTACTCCACTATAGCATTGTCGGCGGTCGGACTTATAGCCGCGCTGTTTTGCGCGGGGAAATGCAATGTTTTGGCGTTAGGCGACAAAACCGCGCAAGGACTCGGCGTAAACGTGTTGAGAATGAAATTGATTTTAGCCGGTATAAGCGTTTTTTTGACGGCGGTCGCGGCGGTAAACGTCGGTATAACCGCGTTTTTGGGACTGCTTGCGCCGCTTATCGCCAAAAAACTTTTGGGTGATAATCATTACAACGTCATTCCGCTTTCCGCGCTTTTGGGCGGTCTGTTTCTTCTCTCCGCGGACTGTTTGGGGCGGGCGATGAATACGCCCGTGACACTGCCCGTCGGGATTATTACCACAGTGATAGGCGGTATAGTATTCATAATTTTGCTTGCGAGGTCGTATAAAAATGCGGATTGAAAACATTAAATTCGGATATGATAAGAAAAAAAACGTATTGGACGGAGTGAGCTGCGCGTTCCGTAAGGGCAAAGTGACCTCTATCATAGGTCCTAACGGGTGCGGGAAAAGTACGCTGCTTGGACTTTGTACGCGCCTATATAAGCCGTTTTCGGGCGCGGTATTTTTGGACGGACGCGATATAGCGGAGTACGGCGGCAAGGAGTTTGCAAAAAAGGCGGCGAGCGTCTATCAGCTAAACGAAGTTTTTTCAAGCGACATTACGGTACGCGCCCTCGTGTCTTACGGGCGAACCCCTCACAAAAAAATGTTTGAGCCCTTAAACGATAGGGACGAAAAGATAATAGATTACGCGATTGAAAAGACGGGCTTAAAGGAGTTTGAAAACCGCCGTGCGGCGGCGTTGAGCGGCGGCGAACGTCAGCGCGTCTTTCTCGCGACCGCTCTCGCGCAAGAACCCGAAATACTGTTTTTGGACGAGCCGACCTCGTTTTTGGATATCTACTATCAGCTTGAAATCATGGAAATCGTCCGCGCCGTCAACCGCGAAAAAGGCGTGACCGTCGTCATGGTTTTGCACGACATAAATCAAGCGGTCAAGTACGGCGACGATATCTTAGTCATGAAGGACGGGCGCGTAGCCGCGTCGGGCGAGGCTAAAACCACCGTCACCTCCGCGCTCATAAAGGACGTGTTCGGAGTTGACGCGGAGCTTGTGAGTAAAGAGAACGGTGAAACTCTGTTTGCCGCGTCGCTTTAATGCGGTCAACGGTCAAAAGATTTGCGTTTCGGCAAAAAAAGCTGTATAATAATAAACGACATATTAAAAAACTCAACAAGCATATTTAAACATAAAAAGGAGTTCTGATGAGAAAGAAAATAATCAACGCGATTTTAATCGCGGTGGGAAGTATTGCCTTGGTACTCGGTACGATAGGCATATTTATACCGGGGATTTTACCGACGGTACCGTTTTATCTTTTGACGCTTATCTGCTATTCAAAGGGTTCTGCGCGGTTTAACCGCCGGTTTATTTCAAGTAAGCCGTACAAAAAATATCTCGAACCGTTTGCCAAAACCCACGCGATGACAAAAGCTGGCAAGGTGCGCGTATTGACGCTCGTGACGATTTTGGTGTCTATACCTATCGTCATGTTTTTGATACCCGTTATGATGAAAGAGCTTTTGGCGGTGAGGATTGCCATTGTAGCCGTCCTCGGTTTGGTGATTTTGGGGCATTGGATCGGGTTTGTTTTCTTTATAAAGACCGTGACAAAGGAACGGCTTTTAGAAATGCTTGCCGAAGCTAAAGAAAAAGAGGCGCGTGAGCTTGAAGAAAAAGAAGCGGCGACCGAAAAACAGCCGACCGAAATCGCGGAGGTTCAAAACGAAAAAGTCGGCGGTATAGAAGCCGCAAATTCTGAGGTTCAAAACGAAAAAGTCGGAAGTATAGATATTGATAATTCGGAGGAAAAATCTTGATAGACAAAGAATTACTCGCTCTCATCAAGGGCGACATAAAATATATCGTAATAGCCGTATCGCTGTCCCTCGTAGGATTGTTTGCAAACGTCGCTATCACGGCGGGGGTATGCCTTGCCTTAGCGCGTGCCGCGGATGGGGCGCGTGAGTTTTCGCCGTACGCCTTGAGCGTCGCGGCAATACTGTCGGGAATAGTCCTGCGCTTTGTTTCGTCCGCTTTTTCGGGGCGGTTTCGTTCGATCTTGGGCGCGTCCGTCAAAAAATCTTTGCGTGAAAATTTGTACGGAAAAATATTGCGCTTAGGCGTCAAGGGCGCGGACGAAACGCGGACGGCGGGGCTGACGCAGCTCTCCGTCGAGGGGATAGAACAGCTTGATTTGTATTACACAAGCTATCTGCCGCAGTTTTTCTATTCTATGCTCGCGCCGATTGTGCTTTTTATAGGCTATATGTTTATAGATTGGCGTACCGCGCTCGTGCTTTTGGCTTGCGTGCCGATTATCCCTATGTCTATAGTCATGGTGTCAAAGTTTGCAAAAAAGATTTTTGCTAAATATTGGGGCAAATACACCTCTATGGGCGATACCTTCCTCGACAGCGTACAAGGGTTAAAGGAGCTGAAGATATTCGGCGCGGACGGTGCGCGCAACAAAAAGATGAACGAAAGTGCGGAGGAGTTTCGCCGCATCACTATGAAAGTACTCGTCATGCAGCTCTTTTCTATAACGATCATGGATCTTGTCGCATTCGGCGGCGCGGGCGCGGGGATAGCCGTTACGCTGACCGCGGGCGGCGCAAGCAGTCCCTTTTACGCGCTGTTTCTCATTCTGACGGCGGCTGAATTTTTCTTGCCGCTTCGGGCATTGGGGAGCGCGTTTCACGTCGCTATGAACGGCGCGTCCGCGGGCAAAAAAATCCTCGCGTTACTCAAAAAAGAAGAACCGAAGTGGGGAACGCTCACTCCGTCAACCCATGCCGATATCGTTTTTTCGGGCGTGACGTATACCTATGACGGAGCGGAGCATGCGTCGCTAAAAAATGCGGACATGACGTTCGCTTACGGTGGCATTACCGCGCTCGTAGGAGAGAGCGGTTCGGGAAAAAGTACGGCGGCAAAGCTGATTTTGGGCGCGGTACGTCCGAAAGCGGGAGAAATAACCGCTGGCGGCCGAGAGACGTCCGAGTTTTCGCGGGAGGCGTACTATAACGCGCTTGCGTCCGTCGCCGCCGACACCTATATTTTCGGCGATACGGTGCGCAACAACTTTTTGCTTGCCGCGCCTAACGCACGCGACGAAGAGATTTGGGACGCGTTAAAAAGGGTCAATTTAGACGGGTTTGTGAGCGGGTGCGGCGGGCTTGACAAGCCGATAGCGGAGGACGCAAACAATATTTCCGGCGGTCAAAAGCAACGGCTTGCGCTTGCGGTCAATCTTGTACCTAAAAAGAGCATTTACGTTTTTGACGAGGCGACGAGCAACATAGATATAGAGAGCGAGGCTATTATAATGAAAAACATAGCCGAACTGAAAAAATCGGCGGCGGTCGTTTTGATAACCCACCGTTTGGAGAACGCGGCGGGCGCGGATAGGATATATGTTTTAAACGGCGGCGCGGTCGCGGAGAGCGGTTCGCACAAAGAACTTATGGCTAAGGGCGGTGAATATGCGCGGCTCTATACCGCGCAAAAGACGCTTGAAAGAGGGGGAGTAAATCCATGCGTAAAGGCGATATAAAAGACGGCGGAACGGCGGAGAAAACCGTGCGTAGAAGCGGTACAAAAATCATGGCGTCGCTTGCCGCGTTACTCGGCAGCTTGACCTATATCATGATACTTGCGGTGATAAACGGGAGCTTAGGCTTTTTATGCTCTATGGGCGTGACGGTGTTCGGGGCTTTGGGCGTCGCAAAAATGTTGGGCGAAAACGTCGCTCTTTCTATGGGCGCGCTTGCGGGGCTTGCCGTCGCTTGCGGAATTTTGCGCGGAATTTTGCGCTACACGGAGCAATACTCAAATCACTTTGTGGCATTCCGCTTACTTGCGTCCTTACGCGACAAGATTTTTCGCGCACTTCGTACCCTTTGCCCCGCAAAGCTCGAAACAAAGGAAAAAGGTCGGATCATCTCCATGATCACCTCTGACGTGGAAACCCTCGAAGTGTTTTATGCCCATACCGTGTCGCCGATAGCTATCGCCGTCTTGACGAGTGCGGCGGTCGTGACCTTTGTGTGGCTGTACGCGGGGTACGCGCTTGCGCTGATACTCCTCGCCGCGCATATCACGGTGGGCGTTATCGCTCCTTTTATTTCCGACCGCGCACTCCGCAAAAGAGGCGCGTCGTATCGTGAGGAGTTTTCCGCGTTTAACGCTTATCTCTTAGATTCCGTCAAGGGTATAAAGGAGATTGTCTTGCATAACGCGGGCGCGGCGCGTACAAAAGAGGTCAACCGCCGTTCGGACAGACTTCTCGCCGATACAAAAATTTTGAATATGCGCAACCATATCTTAGGCGCGTCGGTTCAAGCGGCGGCGGCTCTGTTTGTC
>JAITOQ010000236.1 GCA_031289865.1 Clostridiales bacterium | reverse complement strand
GTCGGACAAGGCGGAATCGTCGACGGTAAAGAGATCGTGATGCAAGTCAAGGTCGGCGACAAGGTTTTGTACGGCAAGTATGCCGGCAGCGAGTTTAAACTCGACGGCAAAGAAGTTGTCATTGTCAGACAAAGCGATATCTTAGCGATTGTTTCATAGCGTGCTCTATAAAATCAAAATAAAATCAAAATAAAATCAAATTCTTCACAGTTTGGTTTTAAGGAGCAGAGTAGACCTTTTGCGAATTTCATTTTGCAAGAGTTCCGACAATTAAAGGATAACGAAATTCATTTTAAAACAATTAAAAAAGGATAAAAGAGGTGATTCTATGGCGAAACAATTTAAGTACGGCGAGGAAGCGCGCCGCGCTCTCGAAAGAGGCGTAAATACGCTTGCCGATACGGTGAAAATCACATTGGGTCCTAAGGGCAGAAACGTAGTTTTGGACAAAAAATTCGGTTCTCCGCTCATCACAAACGACGGCGTAACCATTGCAAAAGAGGTTGAGCTTTCCGATCCGTTTGAAAACATGGGTGCACAGCTCATCAAAGAGGTTTCCGTCAAGACCAATGACGTTGCGGGCGACGGAACGACGACTGCCGCGCTTTTGGCGCAAGCTATCATTCGCGAGGGGCTGAAAAATGTGGCGGCGGGCGCAAACCCGATGATTCTCAAAAAGGGAATCGCGATAGCGGCTGAGGCTGCAGTTATCGAGCTTAAAAAGATCAGCAAACCGATTGCGGACAAGCAAGCCATCGCTCACATTGCGAGCGTTTCGGCGTCTGACGAGAGCGTAGGACAATTGGTTTCCGACGCTATGGACAAGGTCGGTAACGACGGCGTGATCACGGTAGACGAGGGCAAATCGGTTAAAACCGAGCTTTCGATCGTCGAGGGAATGCAGTTTGACAGAGGCTATGCGTCGGCTTATATGATCACAAATTCGGATAAAATGACCGCGGAGTTAGACAATCCCGTTATACTCATCACGGACAAAAAAATCAGCAATATTCAAGAGATACTCCCGATTCTCGAACAGGTTTTAAAGAACAACCTCAAGCTCCTCATCATTGCGGACGATATCGAGGGTGAAGCGCTCACTACTATCGTAATCAACAAGCTAAAAGGCGTATTCAATTGCGTGGCGGTCAAAGCGCCGGGATTCGGTGACAGAAGAAAGGCGATGCTTGAGGATATAGCGATTTTGACGGGCGGTCAAGTGATCTCCGACGAACTTGGACTTGAGCTAAAGGACGCGAAGCTGGAAAGCTTAGGCAGAGCCAAGCAAGTCAAGGTTGACAAGGAAAATACGATTATCGTCGGCGGCGCGGGCAAAAAAGAGAATATCACGGCGCGTATCAAATCCATCAAGGCGCAAATCGGCGAAACGACGAGCGACTATGACAGAGAAAAATTGCAAGAACGGTTGGCGAAGCTTTCGGGCGGTGTCGCGGTTATCAACGTAGGCGCGGCGACCGAGGTCGAAATGAAGGAAAAGAAGCTCCGTATCGAGGACGCTTTGGCGGCGGCGAGAGCGGCGGTCGAGGAGGGAATTATCCCCGGCGGCGGTATCGCGCTCCTCTCCGTCATCAAAAAGATCGAGCCTATAGTCGCAAAGCTTATCGGTGATGAAAAGACGGGTGGTCAGATCATTCTCCGCGCACTCGAAGAACCCGTCAGACAGATTTCCGCGAACGCGGGCGTCGAGGGAAGCGTCGTCATCAACAATATCGCCGTGGCAAACAAAGGCGTCAACTACGGCTACGACGTATTGACGAATAAATATTGCGACATGGTCGAGGCGGGCAGTATAGACCCGACTAAGGTTGCGAGAAGCGCGCTTGAAAACGCGGCGAGCGTCGCGGCGACCCTCCTCACAACCGAAGCTTTGGTCTGCGACATTCCCGAACCTCCCGCGCCTCCTATGGGCGGCGGCGGCATGGGCGGCATGGACGGAATGTACTAAGATTCGGAACGAATCAATCATTTGTTTCAATAAAAAAGAGGTTATCTCGAAAAGCCGAGATAGCCTCTTTTATTTTGTCCGTATTCATCACGCGCATAGTGTTCTGTAAAGCCGCGTTTTAAATAATACAAAATCACGCGACGTATTCTACAAAACCGCGTTTTATAGAATACTCCAACATCTTTTCAACCGCAAAAAGCATGATATAACGCTTGATACAAAAATCCGACTTGCATTTTATTCCGTATCGTGGTATAATTGAAGTACAAGCAAAATGTATGCCGTAAATCGGCATACAAAAAAATGTTGCACTCTGTAAAAAAGAGCGGCAAATTATCGGTGACAAAAAAATGGGAACGATTACAAAAATCGAGATTCAAAAAAAGAATAAGCAACGCGTAAATCTATACGTGGACGAGGAATTCGTCTGCGGACTTTCCGTTGAAACTCTTGTAAAACGGCGGTTAAAAACCGGCGGAACGGTTGGGCTTGACGACCTAAAGGACGCCGCCGTAGAGGACGAAAAGAACGGCGCGTTTCACGATTTGTTAAAGGCGTTATCCGTAAAAAAGCTGACGGTAAAGGAAGCGGAGGACGGCTTAGCAAAGAAAGAATATTTAAACGAGGCGGTTCTCTATGCGGTAGAAAAAGGAAAGGAATACGGATACTTGGACGACGCGGCTTATGCGGAGGAATATCTGTCGGTATACGGTGAACGTTGCGGCAAGCTTAAAC
>JAITOQ010000053.1 GCA_031289865.1 Clostridiales bacterium | reverse complement strand
TGCTCCCTCGTCCTCCGTCAGCGCGAGCACTTGCTCAAACTTGACGAGCGCATCGCCCTCCGTGGATAATTTTTCGACAAAGAGCAAATCGCCCTCCGCCACGCGGTACTGTTTACCGCCTGTTTGAATGACTGCGTGCAGCATTAGCACACTCCTTAATATGTTCTCGCTTTTGAGGTACCTACAGCGTTTGCGTGTTGCATTGGACGTTAATTGTCAGCAGTACGTTAGCGGCTGTTGGGTTTGCGACCTTTTCAAAGCGGCTAAGACAGTATAGCACAAGCACGGGCATTTGTCAAGCACTTTTTTGAAAGTTTTTTAGGGATTTTTTTTAGGGATTTTCAGGGAGAGTTTTTTAGGCGAAAATCATTATATGAAATTTCACTTGACTTTTGAAAATTTTTATGATACAATATAAATATCGTGGAAGTAGATGACACAGGATGCGCTTAATATGCTAAATATAATTGAAGTGATTGGCAAAACGGAGGGGCGTAATGGCAACTCAAACAGTTAGATTTATAGACCTATTTGCCGGTATCGGCGGGATAAGAAAAGGCTTTGAACTTGCTTGTGACGAAAAAAGCTTGTTGTCGGAGTGCGTTTTCACGTCCGAAATTAAACCATATGCCGTGGACATTTTACGCCAAAACAACCCCGACGAGCAAGTACACGGTGATATAACGAAGATTTCAACCGACGGCATACCCGATTTTGATTTTTTGCTTGCGGGTTTCCCTTGTCAGGCATTTTCCGCAGCGGGTAAGCGATTAGGTTTTGAGGATACCCGCGGAACCTTGTTTTTTGAAGTTATTCGTATCCTTAAAGAAAAAGAGCCGTTCGGGTTTATTCTTGAAAATGTCGAGGGGTTAGTCACTCACGACAAAGAAAACCCCAAAGATAAGTACGGCAAGACTTTAACCGTTATATTAGAAAACCTCGATGCGTTGGGTTATAAGGTTACTCCCAAAGTTCTAAACGCTAAATTTTCGGTGTTCCGCAAGAACGAAAGAGGATATATATTGTCGGCACAAAAAAAGAATATCCCGACTTAGAGAATTTCAAATCTTTCGGGTGCAATCTTGAAACAGTATTAGAACGTGGTTTACTCGTCGCCGATAGTGATTTTATACGACTTGTTTTGCGTCATTATCCTATAAGCCAATTATACGGCAAGTCCATAAAGGATAAGCGCGGCGGCGATAATAATATCCACAGTTGGGATATTGAGTATAAAGGAACCGTTAGTGCGGACGAAAAAGAATTGTTAAACACTATACTCAAAGAACGCCGTAAAAAGAAATGGGCGGAGATATACGGTATTGACTGGATGGACGGTATGCCTTTGACAATAGAGCATATACGGACATTTTATAATCACAAGCAACTAGACATAATGCTTGCAGACCTTGTTCAAAAGGGGTACATAAAGCAGGAGTACCCTAAAAAGAAAATCGGCAATGCGCGTGTTCAAGACCCATCGTTACCGTTGGGATATAATATCGTCACGGGGAAAATGTCTTTTGAAATCAACAAGATACTTGACCCGCAAGGTATAACGCCAACACTTGTTGCTATGGATATGCAACATTTATTCGTTGTGGACGGCGAGGGGTTACGGACTTTATCTTTGCGCGAAGGGTTACGGCTTTTTGGCTATCCCGATAATTTTAAGTTTGCTACATCGCGCGAAAACGGGTATGACCTTTTGGGTAATACCGTAGTTGTCCCGGTAATCAAGGCAGTAGCGGAACGCGCATTAAACATATATTGCGAGGTGGAATAATTATGAGGTGCAGCGCACAGGAAGTATACAACAGACTTGTAAACGATGACAAAATCCTTGAATTGCAAGGACAAATACAATTCCATTTTGGCGATGTTGAAATTATCGTTAAACAAAAGGACGTTGTAGGTAACATTATTCAAGAGTGGTTACAAGGTTGGTTTGATAAGCGCGGCATTGAATATGCGTCGTCACAAAACACACAAATGCCGCCTGATTTTTTCTTGAACCCCGATAATCATACCGAGGGACTTTTAGAGGTTAAAGCCTTTAATCGTTCAGCAAGCCCCGGTTTTGATATTGCCGATTTTAGAATGTACGAGGAAGAAATCATAGACAAGCCCTATATGCTTGATGTTGATTATCTTATTTTCGGTTACGATATGAGCAACACAGGAATCGTTACCATTAAAAACTTGTGGATTAAAAACTTGTGGATTAAAAAGGTTTGGGAAATAACCCGCTGTATGAAAGAATGGGCGTTAAATTTACAGGTTAAACAAAATGTTGTACATAAAATCCGCCCGGGGGTATGGTACAGTACACAGCGAGGCAATTATCCGATGTTCAATTGTTTAGAGGATTTTATTTCAGCGGTAGAGGAAACGGTCTATCAAAATCCGAAAACTCATAACGATGCGGCAAACTGGAAAATCAATTTTCTGACAAGTTATCAAGAGCATTATGGAAAACGGTTAAATATTCCGCGTTGGAGCGACATAGTGGAAAAATACAGAGGTTAAATAAGACGCATTCACACTCCACAATAAGCGAGATACGGCAATAGTCGGCGTGATTTTTGCGATTGACGCAAACCGTATACGGCGGTCGGCGGCGAAATGGCGGGTAAGGGTTTGGACGCGAAAGAACCGTTGCCGACGAACTGCACTTTATACGAATAGGGGACGGGTTGTTACCGGACGGTATATTTTTGTACGAACGCCCCACACACCCAATAAACTAATACTTTTATGAACACTCAACTAAACCTTCAGAACGCTGCTGAACGCTCCGAAACTCTGCCCGAGTTGCTTTCGCAAATTGAGGAGCATAACAGACTGTATTACGAGCAGGACGCACCGACGCTCAGCGATTTTGAGTACGATGCGCTGGTACAGCGGTTTAAGTCGCTTGGCGGCGTCTTGCCTGACCGGGTCGGCGGTGACGCGTCAGCCAAGTTTTCAGCTGTAACGCACGAAGTACCGCTTGACAGTCTGCGTGATGTGTTTTCGGAGGCGGAACTGCTGTCAGCCATCGAATTCGGCGACTCCGCACAGGCAGAGCTCACACAAAACGAATTAACGATAGAACCCAAAGTTGACGGCTTGTCCGTTGCCCTGACCTATGTTGATGGTCGGCTTGTTCAGGGTGCGACACGTGGCAACGGAGCAACGGGCGAGGACGTTACGGAGAATCTTCGCCAAATTGCGGATATTCCAAAGCAATTGCTCCTGCCGCCCGGTGGTTACGACTTGCCGCAAAAACTTATTATTCGCGGAGAAGTTTATATGCCTAAGCAAGTTTTTGAGGAACTCAACGCGGAACGCGGGTCGTACTTCCAAGCTCAC
>JAITOQ010000204.1 GCA_031289865.1 Clostridiales bacterium | reverse complement strand
CATTTACTGTTTCTCCGTCTTTTGGATTTTTTGTTTGGGGTTTTTGTACGGCTGACGTTTGAGATTCTTCGCTTTTGCGGGACGATGAAGGCATCGTCCCCTACAATTCAATTCGGATGTCGGGCGACCGAGGGCGGTCGCCCCTACAAGACATTTTAGATTTTTCGCTTTTTGCGGGACGAATGTGGCTGTCCCCTACAAAACAAACAGCCAAGTGTCATTCTGAGCTTGCGAAGAATCTCAAACGACAAGCCGTCCTATCTCTTTTCTAAAACTTCCGTCAGTTTGAGGTCGATTCTGCCCTTGTCGTCGATATTGATGACCTTGACGCGGACGGTGTCGCCGATATTCACGATATCCTCGACCTTTTCGACTCTGTCTTTGGCAAGCTTTGAGATGTGAATCATGCCGTCCTTGCCCGGCGCAAGCTCGACAAACGCTCCGAATTGGAGAATGCGGACGACCTTGCCGTCAAAGCTGTCGCCGATCTCCGGATCCTTGACGATAGAGAGGACGATTTTTTGCGCTCTGGCGCAAGCCGCCTCGTCGCTCGACGCGATAAAGACCAAGCCGTCGTCGTTGATATCGATTTTGACGCCCGTGTCCTCGATGATTTTGTTGATGACCTTGCCGCCGCTCCCGATGACCTCGCGGATTTTGTCGGGATCGATATTAAAGGAAATAATCTTAGGCGCATATTTGCTGAGGTTCGGTTTTACGTTCGGCAAGACTTCGAGCATTTTGCTCAAAATGTGCAATCTGCCGATACGCGCTTGTTCGAGAGCGGTACGGAGAATGTCCTCGTCGATACCGCCGATCTTGATATCCATCTGAATAGCCGTGATACCGTCCTTTGTTCCCGCGACCTTAAAGTCCATATCCCCGAAAAAGTCCTCAAGCCCTTGAATGTCGGAGAGAATAGCTATCTTTCCTTCGCGCTTGATGAGTCCCATCGCGATACCCGCGACGGGTGCTTTTATAGGGACGCCCGCGTCCATGAGCGCGAGTGTCGAGCCGCAAACGCTTGCTTGCGACGTCGAGCCGTTTGAACTCAAAATCTCCGAAACCGTACGGATAGCGTACGGAAAGACGTCCTCGCCCGGAAGTACGGGTTCGAGAGCGCGCTCCGCCAACGCTCCGTGACCTATCTCGCGGCGGCCGGGGCTCCTGAGAGGCTTCGCCTCGCCCGTGCTGTAAGGAGGCATGTTGTAGTGGTGCATATATCTCTTAAATACGTCGTCGTCGATACCGTCGAGTTTTTGTACCTCGCTGATCGTACCGAGTGTCGCCGTCGTGAGGGCTTGAGTCTGTCCTCTCGTAAAGACCGCGCTCCCGTGGACACGCGGCAAAACCCCCGTTTCGCACCAAATCGGGCGAATCTCCGTGGTCTTTCTCCCGTCGGGGCGAATACCTTGCTCGACGATTTTTTCTCTGACCTTTTCTTTTTTGAGCTTATAGATAGCCTCTGCTACGTCCTTGCTCCCGTCGGGATAGATTTCCGCAAAATGCGCGGCGACCTTTTCTTCCATAGCCGTTTCTTTTTCTTGACGCTTTGCGCGGTCAAGCTCGCTGAAGACTTCCTCGATATCCTTTGCCGCATACTCCGCAACTTTCTTTTTTACGTCTTCGGGAACCTCGTAAAAATCGATTTTTTTCTTAGGCTTTCCGACTGCTTTTACGATCTCCTCGATAAATGCGACGATTTTTTTGATTTCCGCATGTCCGAAAAGAATCGCGCCGAGCATTTGCTCCTCGCTCAGCTCTTGCGAACCCGCCTCTACCATCATGATAGCTTCCTTCGTCCCCGATAGGCTGAGGCTCAATTTGCTCCGATCTCTTTGGTAATTGTCTGGATTGATGACGTATTTTCCGTCGACTAATCCGACGACGACCGAACCCGTAGGACCGTTAAAAGGAATATCGGAAATACTAAGCGCAATCGAGCTGCCGATCATGGCAAAAACTTCGGGTACGATGTTTGTATCGACGGACAATGCCGTCGCGACAAGCGAAATATCACGGAAAAAGCCGTGAGGAAAAAGGGGACGGATCGGTCTGTCGATAAGACGCGAAACAAGGATCGCCTTGTCGCTCGCTCTCCCCTCTCTCTTTTTGAACCCGCCGGGGATCTTGCCCACGGCGTACATTTTCTCTTCAAAATCCACCGATAACGGTAAAAAATCCACGCCGTCGCGGGGCTTTTCACTCATGGTGACATTGGTTAGTACGACGGTTTCGCCCGAACGAATCAAACATGATCCGTTGGCTTGTCCGCAATACGCGCCCGTTTCGACGGTGACTTTTCTACCGCCTATAGTCGTTTCAAATATCTGTCTTTCTATCATTTTTTCCTCCCGTCCCGCCAAACTACCCCGACGAAACCTTTTTTTATTTATTTTATTTTTAATTTTTATTTTAAAATTGCTTTTTAATGCAGAATTGCAAAATGCAGAATGCAGAATGCAGAATGCAGAATGCAGAATTGCGGATTAAAAGTAGGTGTATTGCCGATAAAAAAGCAAGTGTCATTCTGAGCGAACGCGAAGAATCTCAAACGGTTTCTCCGAATTACATCTCTATAATCCTCACTTTTCAACTTTCAACTCTCAATTTTCAACTTAAAAAAATTCCGTTTTCCCCCATAAAAAGGAAAACGGAAAAAAGCCTTACTTTCTCAGCTTCAATTCGGCTATAATGGCTCTGTAGCGTTCGATATCCTTTTCCTTGAGATAGCTCAAGAGGCTTCTTCTCGCTCCGACCATTTTTAACAGTCCGCGGCGGCTGTGATTGTCTTTTTTGTGTATCGCAAGATGCTCGTTTAGTACCGCTATTCTCTGTGTCAAAAGCGCAACTTGCACTTCCGCAGATCCCGTGTCGCCCTCATGACGCGCAAACTTTTCGATGACTTTGGATTTTTTGTTGTCTTTTTTGACCGCTTCGACAACAACGGCGTCCACAACGATATTCTCGTCCTTGACTTCCTCGACCGCGACGGCCGCATCGACCTCTTCGGTCGTCTCCGTGACTTTTAGTTCCTCGTCCATAGTTTCCTCCTTTTGGACACGGCTTGTCTTAACAAACCGTTTTGGGACTAAGCCGTATTTTACGGCAAAATTTAGCCCCGATGAAGTCTAATAGACTTCAAACACACCTCTTGCAGCGTTTCGCGTTCGGAGTGAGCAACGAACATCGCAAAAGGTAGCTTATACAGAATAACACATTCCCAAAAAATAGTAAAGTGTTTTAAAGGTTTTTTTAAATATTTTCGCGGTATTTTCAAGGTCTTTGTTGCAATTTCTCTTTACTCAAACTCAAACAGACCCGACGCTATTACCCGCCTTAGTGCCTCCGTCGTCTGCTCATAGGTCACTTGTTCAAAAAGCAAGTCGACGGTGATCGACTGATAGTCTTGCATATAGACCTCTTTGTCGAGGATTTGCAAGAGAAGCTCATTGAGATTTGCGCCGTCGGCGGCTGACGGACAAAACTCTCTGCCTTGCCGCGCTAAGCGCACTTCTTTAGCAAGCGTTTTCAATTTATCGTCTATTCGGACTTGAGGCAATAGCTTGTAGATATCATAAAAATGCCTTGAATGCTCGCGGACTCGCTCCGTTATATAGTAGTCGCAGATCGCAAACAGCTTATCTATAAAAGTACGTTCAAGTGACTGTACCCTCACGTCATACGGCTCTAATCCGTATTCGGCAATGATATTATCCAAGCTCCGCGCTTTCAAAAAGTCATATATGATACTCGTCGCCGACTTAATTTCGGACGGAAACGATTTGACCAAAAAGGCGGTTTCGATGTAAACATACTGTTTCAGCTTACCCGTGCCGAAAGACGACGGATAATCTATTTTATAGCGGTTAAACTCGCGTTTGCTCCGCGTTTCCTCCAAATTGAGGATATTCAGCCCCAACCCGCCGCAAACCTTAACTATAGCCTCTTTGACCTTTTGCCGTTGACCTTGCGTAGTAAATTCGTCCTCCAAAGTAAGGTCTATGTCCTCTGAAAACCGCTCTATCAATTTGTAGCATTTAGAGAGCGAGGTGCCGCCCTTAAACATCAAGTGAGGTAATTCTTTTGTCAGCTCTTTCAAAATCATCGTGACATAATAGTCCTTTTCAATGATTTCCCGCTTGATTTTCTTTTCCTCAAAAATCTCCATTATCGTCTGTTCAAAAAGCTCTTTGTCATTATGCAACGGCATAAGCCACCCCGCTGTTCATAAAATTTTTAACCGCCCTCGCCGGATAGACCGCCGAATATTCCATGATTTTTCTTAAAGTCAAGTCGTTTGCTTTTAGATACTCCGTCACTCCGCACCAATCGGCGTTCTCGATTTTTGTCGGATCGACTTGATTAAATAAGTCAAGCACGGCAAGCGCGTCGGCATTCTCCGACGTGATAAACATTCGCGCTTTTCTGAGCCGAACCCTCTGTTTACCCACAAAGACCTCTCTCACTCTGGACGCTTCGTTGTTTGTGACCACCTCTACGACGTTCGGCACTTGCGTGGTAAGCCCCAACCCGTTGAGGAGAGTTAAACCCGAATAATAGCCGTACACCTCCGTACCGCGTGTCACATATTTGCGCTCGATGACCTTTGCCGAATCTAAGCGAGACGTTCCGAATATCGTTTGTGTGGGGATATAATAAATTCCGTTCTCAAACCGCATTATTTTGCCGTCGGCTATAGCCGATTCCAACAGCTGATAAATCCTCGGAGTAGAATAGCACGACAAAACCTCCCGTATTTCGAGGATTCCAAGCGGCTCATTCGCTCCGTATTTTGCATTTAATTCGTCAATCCATTCCATAATAACCTTCTAAAGTTAGTCTCTCCGCTAACCTCTATTATTATAATCAATATGACGCATTTTGTCAACTATTTTATAGCGGATTGTAGAACTTAATGATATTATCGGAGGTTTTTTAACTTTTTCACGAGTTCATACAGCTTGCGTGCCGCTTGTATTTTAGCCTCTTTTTTGGTTGTTGCCGTTGCGACAGCAGATAAACCGAGCGGCGGAATAGTTGCCGAGAATTGCCAATTGCATTCACTCCCACCCTCTTTATAAATCGTCGGCTGAGGAATTTGTCCCGCTTGCCACAATTCTTGCAAGAAATTTATCGCGTTCTGATTGTCGCGCCCTATGTCGTACAACGGCTCAACCTCATCAATAGGTTTATCCTTTATTGCCGCAAGAACCATCCTTGCGACGGTATTCCGCGCTTCCTTTTGATTGCGTCCGTAATTCTTAAAAACCTCGTCGTCAAACGCAAGTCTGCAAATCCACTGTCCGTCGATTTCCGTTCCGTACTGATAATTGGGCTTTTCAATGCCACGCTTTTGACAGTATTCTTGCAACTCGCCGATATAGTTTTGCGGCGTTTCCTCAAACCCTGCGGCAATGTGTTTTTCAAGGTCAAGTAACCGTGATGCGACCTCATACATTGTCTTATTGTCAAATCCGCAATCAACCGCAACTGCACCCACTATGCTTTCAAGCAAATCCTCTTGCACCGACGGCTCATTATAAACCTTTTGACTCATGTCGCCTCTGCCGAGCCGCATATGTTCGGGGTTTGCTAAATTTAGCTGCAACGCGCCCCCCGCAAGTGATTGTTTGCGGACAAGTTTACTGCGCAATTCTGTAAACTCTTTTTCGTTTTTCTTCACCGACAAACCTTGAGGCGTTTCTTTTGCGTACTCTTTCAAAAAACCTTGCAACGCGCAAAGCGACAGAACCGCATCGCCGACGGTTTCTAAAACCTCGTTGTTTAACTCACCGTAGTTTTCTTCCGAAAACGAACGCCGCGTGTGCGCTTGAATCAAAAATTGCTTGTTCTTAAATTTGTAATCGATAATCTCTTCTACAGTTTGAATTTGTTTCGTGTCCATGTTTTTACTCCTTTTGATTTTTTTTGATTTCAACGGAGAAAAACAATACCGAAATAAGGCATAGCCTAACCATGCTCTATTTCGGCACTCTTAAAATAAATATGAGATATTGATTAACGCTCGGCGCGAAAACGGCAACCGTCCGAAACTCAACCGTGATTTTTGTCAAAACTGCCGCCGCATTGATTTCCGCCCGATACAATCCCGCGTATATTCGATTTAGCTATCTATCGAAGATAAGCGGGATTGTATCGGACACAGATAAATGCGCCCGTAGGCTTAACCACAAAAACCACGGTGATTTTCGGACGGGAACTCTCTTCGCGCCGAACGGTATTCAATACCGCCCGTTTATTTACAGAATTTCCCGTTGTTTTGAATATTATAACACAAAAAATCTGACAATGCAATAGCTTTGCCGTAATTTGTTTTCAAATATTTTCCGACCTCAAATCAATCGTCAGCGTATCCTCTCTCCCCGAATAACGACGGTATTTGACTCCCGCAAGTTCAAACATTTTTTTTGATGCGACGGTGGCATCGGAGGTTGCGTATTTATTGCTTAAGTATACCACCTCGCGGATACCGCTCTGAATGACGGCTTTTGCGCATTCGTTACAAGGAAAAAGCGCGGTATAGATCGTACAACCCGTCAGTTTCGTCGTCGCGTTTAGGATAGCGTTGAGTTCGGCATGTACGACAAACGGATATTTGGTTTCCAAAAAGCCGCCCGCCTTGCCCCACGGCAATTCGCCGTCCGAGCAACCCGTCGGAAAACCGTTGTAGCCTATCGCCACAATCCGCTTTTCGGGATTTACCACGCAAGCTCCGACCTTTGTATTAGGGTCTTTGCTGCGCCGCCCCGACAGAACGGCAATCCCCATAAAATATTCGTCCCACGAAAGAATCCCTTCTAACATAAAACCTCCTTTTCTAAGTTGAAAATTAAGGTGTCGCTACGCTTTTAAGTAATAAGTAGATGTCATTCTGAGCGTAGCGAAGAATCTCAAACGAGCTCTGAATTCCTTTAATCGGAATCCGAATCTATGTTTTAGCGGTCTTATGACAGCCGTTTTGGATCTTTCGCTACGCTCAAGATGACACCCGTTTATTTTCTTATCCGCAATTCTGCATTTTGCATTCTGCATTTTGCATTCTGCATTTTGCATTCTGCATTCTGCATTATACTATCCCTTATTGTTGATACGATTTAAAATCTCGTCTATTCTCTTGCTTTCTTCATCTTCGGCAGCCAACGCCGCCGCCGCTTTTTCATTGAGCGCACGAATATCGTACGGCATTGAAATCGGAATAAATCCGTCGTCGCCTCTGCTCCGCGCCGTCAAACTCTTTTCCATCGTTTGCGGCTGTTGCGGTCTTATCTGTGACTGCTGTTGAGGTCTTGCTTGTGTCTGTTGTGGTTGTGCTTGTTGCGGCTTTGCTTGCGCTTGTTGTGGCTGCACTTGTTGTTGCGGCTTCGCTTGCGCTTGTTGTTGTGCTTGTTGAGGCTTCGCTTGCGCTTGTTGTGGTTGCGCTTGTTGTTGCGGCTTCGCTTGCGCTTGCTGTGGTTGCTGTGGTTGTGTTTGTGGTTGCGTTTGTTGTTGCGGTCTTGCTTGTGCTTGTTGTTGAGGCTTCGCTTGTTCTTGTTGCCGTGTCTGTTGTATTTGCTGTTGCGGTGCTTGCGCTTGTTGTTGCTGCAATTGCGGTTGTTGCGCTTCTTCCACTTTCGGTTCGAGGGCTAAGTAATCTCTCAAAACAAAGGATTTGAGTGCCGCGGGGTCTGTTCCGTCCGCGGAGATGATATTTTTTTCCTTTAAGACATCCTCGAATGTCAAGCTGATACCGAGTTCGTCTACCTTTCCGTCGGTTTTCGGGGCTTCGGCGGTATACGGAATGTATTTTGACCGATCGTCCTCGCGCTCCTTTGCGCCTCCGTGCGCTTCGCGCTCTATACCTTCCTTTTCGGGGGCGGCTTCGCTCTCCGCGCTCTCCTTTTCCGCTGTGACTTCGCGTTCCGTACTCTCTTGTTCCCTCTCTTTTACTGCCGATACGGCGGTAAAAATCGCATTTAAGACAAAGATAAATTTAAAGATTGAAAGGAGTGCCGCAATGAGATTCAATATAACGGGCGACGCGTCCTTGTCGAGATTCAAAAAGAAATATATCGACGGGTCCGCGCCCGCAAACGGCGAAAACACCGCGCCGAACGCATATATCCAAAAAGCCACAAAGAGAAACCCCGACAGTATCACATACCGATATCCCGATTTTTTGCTTCCGTCCTCTTTGTTTGAATAGACGTAAGTCAGTACGGAATGCACAAACCACGCTATAAGCGTTGCAAAAAACAGCGCGTAAAACACGAGCTTGAGCGTTGCCGCCGTCGGCTCCGCACTGTGAGAGGCGACCGCATAGACGATATACAGCGCGGTCGTGAGGACAAACAGTATGAGCGCGGAAATCTTGCCTTGTTTGTGATTTAAGTACAGCGCGTAAAAGAATATGAGAGCCGCACCCGCGACCGTCCAAACAAACATGCCCGAAAAAATCGCCGCCGCCGCAACGTACACCGCCGCTTCTTTGACAAGCCCCGCCGCATTCTCTCTTGAAAAGTCCTTTTTGAAAAGTCCTTTCAGAATATTCAGAATAAAATAAAGTCCTATGACGCAAACGAACGGAAAAAACGCATCGGACGCAAACAGTGCCGCCGCTTTTGTACCGAACGCCGCCGCCGCTCCCGTATAAATACCGATAGCGCGAATCGCCGCCGCCGTGACGAGATTGAGCGCGGCGGTCACAAAAAAGCCGCGTCCGCTCTCCGTAAACAACGAATAGAACGCGGTATTTAATAGTAACAGCGCAAAAAGCCCGACCGTAAGCCCTACGACCGCGTTAGGCGGCAAACTAAGCCCGCCGAACACCCCGCCCGCAAGGAACGCAAGCGCGACTATGCCGAAAGAAAGAAAGAGTTTTTTGTTGTTTTTCGTAATGCTCATGTTTTGTTATGTCCTTATGTTATGTCCTTATGCAGAATACTTTTTGAATACAAAATGCAAAATGCAGAATGCAGAATTGCGGATTTTAAAGAAAAGTCGGCGTCATTCTCTCGTAGGGGGACGATGACCACATCGTCCCGTATCCGAATAAAAAAGTCGGTGTCATTCTGAGCGGAGCGAAGAATCTCAAACGATTTCCCCGAACCGCATAAAAAGTCGGTGTCATTCTGAGCGGAGCGAAGAATCTAAAATTTTTGTTGTTATACCGCCGACGTTTTAGATTCTTCGCTTCGCTCAGAATGACACAAACCGAAATGATATCGGCTCTATTTTTATCCGTACTTTTCAATTTTCAACTTTCAACTTTCAATTTCCGTTCCCTTATCCTCTGAAACCGTCTCTTCCCACGAAACGCTCTCTCCTACAACCTCCGAAACGCTCTCCGTCGCGTCCTCCGACGCGTTCTCCGCGGTTTCTTCACTTGTCGTCTCTTCACTCGCGATTTCTTCACTCGCGGTCTCTTCAATTGCGGCTTCCGTTTCGACTGCGTCGGCATCAACGGTTTCCTCTATCGGCTCTTCGGTACCTTTTTTCTTCTTTCCGAAACGCTTTTTATCAGACAAGGTCGTTCCCGACTCCGGCAAAACAGCCTCATAGCGGTAGGTGATCAGCATAAAGACGAGGAGTGCCGCCGCGAGCACAGCCGCGACGATAAAGAATACGATTACCGTCGTATCGCCGAGCCTCCCGCCCGTCGCGCCCTCGACAAACAACAGCCCCATGACAAGGCTTGCCGCCGCGAGTACAAGACCCTTTAGATAGATTTTCGCCATAGGGTCTTTCGAGTATTTACCGAATTTAAAGATGTTTACCAAAAGAACCACAAGAGTAGATACGCCGAAAATCGACGCTAAGACGATAACGAATTCCGCAGAACGGGGAATTGGATTCCCAAAGAAATTCACGAGCATGATGCCGTAAATAAATCCGGACAAAAACATGAGCGCGGACGCAATTTTTAGAAGGACGTTCTTTTTGAGAAGCAAAAACTCCGTGAGCTGTAGGACAAGCGCGGCCGTTCCGAAGAACATATATGCCGACTCCAAGGTTTCGTCGGGAGTGACCTTATTCGTCACCAACAAAACGCCGTGCGTCAAAAGAACCGCCGCCATAACTATCAAGCTGACCCGTATCTCCGAAAAAACCGAATAGATATCGTATTTTCCGTGAAACAGCCTCACCGCGACCCACACGAGCGTCGATACCCCGAATACGAGGTACAGCGAAAGGGTGATCTTAAAGACGTTTACGTTGTTTGAATAAAAGATAAACAGACAGTCAACCGCCGCAAACAGATTTAAAAGGACGTTGACCGAACGCTCCT
>JAITOQ010000150.1 GCA_031289865.1 Clostridiales bacterium | reverse complement strand
GCAATTTTCAACTCTCAACTTTCACTTTTCAACTCTCAACCTTCCCTTTATTTGCCGCCTCGATAATCTTCTGCGAAATCATAGGCGGGGCTTCCTCATAACGCTCGAAGGTCATGGAGAAACGTCCGCGTCCTTGCGTGATCGATCTCAAATCGGTGGCATATTTAAAGAGCTCGTGCTGAGGCACTTCCGCGGTGATGACTTGCTTTCCGTTTAGGACGTCCGTCCCGTTGATTCTGCCGCGCCGTTTGTTCAAGTCGCTTATAATCTCGCCTATGTACGCGTCGGGAACGATGATTTCAACCTTCATAATAGGTTCTAATAGGACGGGACCCGCCTTTTCACATCCCTCCTTAAACGCATTGTGTGCGGCGATTTTAAAAGCCATTTCAGAGGAATCGACATCGTGATAGCTGCCGTCGTACAAAACCGCCTTTAGATTTACGACGGGATAGCCCGCCAAGACGCCGTTCGGTAGGCATTCGCGGAGTCCCTTTTCAACCGCGGGGTGGTAGGACTTAGGGACCGAGCCGCCGACAATCTCCTCCGCAAAGAGAAATTCGCCGTCGGGATACGGCTCGAACCGAACCCAACAATCTCCGTATTGCCCGTGACCGCCCGACTGTTTTTTGTGTTTTCCTTGCACCGAAACCGTCTTTTTTATGGTTTCGCGGTACGGAACTTTCGGATTTTGGAGCTTTGCCTCCGCGCCAAACTTGTTTTTTAATTTTTTACAAATGATGTCAAGTTGGGTTTCGCCCAATCCGAACAGCTCGACCTCGCCCGTGTCCGCATTCTTTTTTAACTTGATAGTCGAATCCTCCTCCAAAAACTTTGTGAGTCCTTGAATGACTTTTTCCTCCTCACCCTGCTTTGCGCTCGTCACCGCAAGCGAAATCATAGGCGCGGGAAATTCGATTTCCGGGAAAATCACCTTTTTATTCGGGTCGCAAAGGGTATCTCCGATATTTGCGGAAGCAAGCTTTGCGACCGCTCCGATATCACCCGCGTTTAAGACCTCGACGGGTTCTTGTTTTTTCCCTCTCAAAATGTATAAGGTTCCGACCTTTTCAATCTTGTCGGAATTTGCGTTTAGTACGACGTCGCCCGCCTTGATTTTTCCCGACATGACCTTAAAATATTGCAGCTTTCCGACAAACGGGTCGACGACGGTTTTAAAAATCTGCGCGGAAAACGCGCCGTTTTCATCGCATTTTACACTGACCTCTCCCGCATCCGTCTTTGCGGTAGAGATTTTGCGCTCGTCGGGCGCGGGAAAAACCTCGGTGATTTTGTCCAACAAGCCCCTTATCCCAAGTACCTTTGTCGACGAACCCGCAAATACGGGAATCAACAGACCGCTCTTGATAGCTTCCTTCGCGCCGACGCGTATTTCGTCCTCCGTAAAGGTTTCGCCCGCAAAAAACTTTTCTATCATCTCGTCGGAGCTTTCCGCGACGGTTTCGATAAACTTTGCATAAATATTTTCGGTTTCCTCACGGTAGCGTTCGGGAAAAGCAATCTCGTTCGCTTGAATATCATATGCCTTTTTTGACGGAATATCTATCCGTCCGACCATCTTGCCGTCCTCCATTATCGGAAGCTCCATCACGCAAACGTGCGGAAAAGCCCCCTCGATAGCCATTACGGTTCCTTTAAAATCCGTATTTTCCTTGTTTATGTGACTGACGTACAGTATCGCGGGCAATTTCTTTTCCGCGCATTTTGCAAGCGCAAGCTCCGTACCCACCGTGAGCTGACCCGACGGCGACGTCACGATGATAGCCGCGCCCGCGACGTGCATTGCCGACGCAACTTCGCCCTCAAAATCAAAGAACCCCGGTACGTCTAAAATGTTGATTTTTATGTCCTTGTATACCGTGTACGCGGCGGAAAGACTGATCGAGATCCGCCTCGAAATCTCTTCCGGATCAAAGTCGGTCACGGTGTTTCCGTCCTCGGTCCTACCCATTCGGTCGATGGCTTTGGTGTAAAAAAGCAATGATTCGGCGAGCGTTGTTTTCCCTTCGCCGCTATGCCCCATGAGGGCGATGTTACGGATTGCCTTCGTGCTAAAATTCGTCATAATACGACCCCTTTTTTCTTATTGCTCGGAGCGTGCTAACGCTCCTTATTAACTATAACACATTTTTGCGATGATTACAATACCTATCCTAAAAAAAATTCCGAATTTTTTTGATTGTTTTATAAACGGGAACTTCTACCCGTAATATACTGTATTATGAGTAGAAGTAAATAAAAACAAAAAATCCGCTTTGTTCAAACGGATTCCTACATTGTGCGTCTTTCTTCATGATCTATCGGCATTCTCCAAAATACCGCTTCTTACGGCGAATCTATATCGCGTTTACACGAAGCTCCTCCCTCTCGTATTTTATCACCGCGATCCTATAATACGCGCCACCGTCAAAAGCGGCGTCGAGAGCGCGGAAATTGTTTCCGTGAGTTTCAAACATTGCCACGTTTTCATTTTGTTCCTTGAGCTTTTCGATTGCGGTTTTCATCATCTCGTTTAGTAAGTTCATCTTTTTGCCCCTTCTTTCAGATATAAATTTACGGTCGTTTTTTTTACCGCCGCATGAACATTATACACCCAAAAAAAGCGAACTTGTCCTTTTATTTTTACATTTCACGCAAAAAAAAACGGAGATTTATTGCTATTTTGTCGAAAAATAGTGGAA
>JAITOQ010000147.1 GCA_031289865.1 Clostridiales bacterium | reverse complement strand
GCCCTTAGGCATTTTTTCTATAAATTCGTGCGCTTGCGCAAGCTTTGCCGCCGTCACGACCGTGTCGTACGGCGCGTCTATCCCAAACCCGATATTCTCCCTCACCGTACCCGAAAGAACGGTCGCTTCTTGAGGTACGACGGCGATCTCCCGCCTAAGCTCCGCTATCGGATAATCCGCGACATCGATTCCGCGGAAGAGTATCCGACCCGAACGGATATCGTAAAAACGCGGAATAAGATTGATGAGCGTGGTTTTGCCCGACGCGGTTCCCCCTATGATACCGAGGGTTTCGCCGCGCTTTAAGGAGAACGAGATGCCCTCAAGGGCTGTGCCGTTTTCGTCGTATCCAAAATCGACGTTTCTAAATTCAAGTACGGTTTCGCCAACCGTACGCTTCTCCGTATTCTCCCCGTCCTTTAAAGAGGATTCGGCAAAAAAGACCTCTTTTACACGTTTGTTGCTCGCCGTTGCGCGGACAAAGTTTAGCGTGAGGTGGGTAATCATGTTGAGCGCGTTGACTATCTGTATCATGTACGCTATAAACGCGGAGATGTGCGTCACGGGAAAGGAGTCCTTTTGGACGGCAAGCCCGACAAACCAGACTATAGCGACGACGCCGCAATTTATGATAAAGCTGTTGAGGGGACCGAGCGCGGCGGAGAGCTTACCCGCGCCGACGGACAAATCCGCGTATTTTCCCGTATATGCGCGGAACTCGTCGACCTCGCGGTCTTGACGGTTAAATGCGCGGACGACGCGGATACCCTCCAAATCCTCTTTGGTTTCGAGCGCGATAGCGTCAAGGGTCTTTTGGATAGCGGTATAGCGCGGCGCAAGCCGTTTTGTGATAAAATAAAACGACGCGGCGAGAAAAGGCAGGCAGCAAACTATGATGAGCGCGATCCCGCTGTCTATGCGGAGGGCAAAAAAGATACTCCCGACTATCAAAAATGGTGCGCGTATCGCAATCCTCACAAAAATCAGAACCGCGTTTTGGATTGCGTTTACGTCCGCGGTCAAGCGGTTGATGAGCGAAGCCGCGCCGAAACGGTCGAGGTCGTAAAATTCAAGCGAATTGATTTTTTGGTAGAGATCCTCCCTCATCGAGCGGCTGACCGACGCGGCGGCCTTTGCCGAAAAGTATTGTCCGAGGGTTGCCAAAACCACTCCCGAAACAATTATCGCGAGCATAACCCCGCCCATCGACAAGGTGTACGACCGATCGGAGCGTTCGAGTACCATAACCATGATAAAAGGTATCATGACTTCGACCGCCGATTCGATCATTTTAAAAAGCGATCCTAAGATAAAGTACCTTTTATACCGTTTTACATAAGAAAAAAACGAATACATAGATATTATTATATACCATTTCGGAGAATTTGTTAAGAAATTATTGACATCTCTTTAAAAATATAATATAATTATTGCAGTTATATAGCGTGGGGTTTTATAGAATCCGTTCGGTAACGGCGGTGTTTTCCCCTTGCACGGAGATTTAACATGAAAATAACCTTTATGGGTGCGGGCAGCACTGTATTTGTCCGAAATATCATGAACGATTGTATGCAGCTTTTACCGGAAAGCTTCGAGGTCGCGCTTTACGATATCGACGCAAAACGTCTGAACGAGTCCTTTTCAATCTTAAAAATTCTCAACGAGGCGACGGGAAGCCGCGCCGATATTCGCGTGTATTGCGGAGTCGAAAACCGCAAGGAAGCGTTGCGCGGTGCGGGGTTCGTCATAAACGCGATACAAGTCGGGGGCTACAAGCCCTCCACCCTCATCGATTTTAGGATACCGCGCAAATATGCGCTAAAACAGACCATCGGCGATACCTTAGGGGTCGGCGGGATTTTCCGCGCCCTCCGCACTATCCCCGTCCTTGAGGATTTTGCACGCGATATGTACGAGGTCTGCCCTCACGCGCTCTTTTTAAACTATACAAATCCTATGGCTATGCTGACGGGCTATATGCAGAGATATCTCCACCCGTACACCCTCGGACTGTGCCACAGCGTACAGGTGTGCGCGGAAAACCTCCTAAAGGGGGTCAACATGAGCGAGCATATCCTCGACTGCGACACAAAAATCGCGGGTATCAATCACATGGCGTGGCTTCTCGAAATCACCGACGCGCAAGGCAACGACCTCTACCCCGAAATCAAACGCCGCTCCAACCTCAAAGAATTTAAAAAATATCACAAAAACGATCTCGTCCGTCACAAGCTCATGCGTGAGTTCGGCTGTTATGTGACCGAATCGTCTGAGCATAACGCGGAATACAATCCGTATTTTATCAAGCCCGGCTATCCGTTAAACATCTTAAAATACCGTATCCCTATCAACGAATATCCGCGCCGCTGCCGCAACCAAATCCGCGGCTGGAAGCTCGAAAGCAAATTTAAAAGTAACGTAAGGCCTCATCTGCCGTCGCGTGAATACGCCTCGCGTATCATCACCGCCGTCGAAACCGACACGCCGTATAAGCTCGGCGCAAGCGTGATAAACAACGGACTGATACCGAATCTCCCCGCCGTCGCGTGTGTGGAAGTCCCCGTCGAAATCGACGCGAAAGGAATCCGTCCCGAATACGTCGGGCCGCTCCCGCTACAGCTTGCGGCGATGAATTCCTCAAATATCTACCCTCAACTCCTCGCCATCGAAGCCGCCCGCACCAAAAGCCGCGACCTCATCTATCAAGCGTGTTTCATGGATCCTCATACCTCCTCCGTCCTCGACCTCGACGACATTCGCCACATGTGCGACGACCTCATCAAGGCACACGGAAACTATTTACCTAAATATCATTAAGCTTATCGCTTTGCCGCTTACAAGGGGCTATCTCAAAAATAATTTTGAGACTGCCCCTTTTGAAATTCAACATTGTTTTTACATAAAACCAAATTTTTTACGGAGTATAATATGTTAGAAAATTCTAAGCTCACAGTAACCTACATCGCAAACGGCACGGAAAAAACCGCTTCCGAAAGCAACGCGGATTTTACCGTCAAGACCTCTCTGAAGAGCGGCGTATACGACCTTTTTATCACGCCGTCCGTACCTATCACGGTCAAGCGGATCGCGCTTACGGCAGACCGTACTTTCAGCGAGGGCGAAACATTTTTCGGTAACGGCTTTCAGTCGTGGACGGACACAAAGGAATATTCCGCCGCCGACACCAAGCGCGACCTCGGTACGGTCGGCAAGGACGTCTCCAAATTTCAATTTTGGCAGCGTCTGATGGGCATAAACGGCTCAAGCTTCTTTAAAAAAGGTACGCCGTCCCCTATGGGTCCCGTCTTTGTCAACGCGGGGGACTATTCCTTTGCGCGCTACGAAAAGCGGAAAGGCTTTTTTCACAGTCTTTCTTATACCTATCTCCGACGCGGCGACGACTATACCCTCATCGGTTCTCTAAACGAACGCAACGGCTATACGGTGATCTATGCCGACATGAAAGCAAACACGCTGACATTCGAAAAAGATATAGAGGGCGTGACCTTAAGCGGCGAATACCACGTCTTTTCGCTCCTTACCGTCGACGGCGGCTACGACCATGTCTTTGATCAATACTTCGGGAAGCTCGGCGCAAAGCTCCGCGCAAAAAGGCTCCTAAAGGGCTACACCTCGTGGTACAACTATTATCAAGGTATCAGTGAAGAGATTATTCTCCGCGACCTCGACGCGCTCACCCGCGAAGCCCCCGAAATAAACACCTTTCAGATAGACGACGGTTACCAGACCGCCGTCGGAGATTGGCTCTCTATCGACGCTAAAAAATTCCCTAACGGCATGAAAAAAATCGCCGACGCGATTCATGCAAAGGGCTTAAAGGCGGGACTGTGGGTCGCTCCGCTCGGCGCGCAAATAGGATCTAAGGTGCTCACCTCCCACCCCGATTGGTTTATAAAGGGCGCGGACGGAAAACCGCTCGTCATGGGTCCTAATTGGACGAAGTTTTGCGGACTCAACTTTTATCTTCCCGAAGTCCGCGCTCACATCAGACACTTTTTTGACGTGATTTTGAATGAATGGGGCTACGACCTCGTCAAGCTCGACTTTTTATACGCGGCGGGCGCGGTGCCGCTTGACGGCAAGTCACGCGCCGAATGTATGTTTGACGCGATGGAC
>JAITOQ010000132.1 GCA_031289865.1 Clostridiales bacterium | reverse complement strand
CGTACCGGAAGCGACGGTGTATTTGATCATCGGCTTAATTCCGATATTCGCGGCGTTGTTCGGTTCGCTGTTCGCGCTTTTCCTCCTCCCGTCTCTTAAGTCGAAAGGAAGAAAGGTTGTCGCGGGTATCCTCTTTTTAGCGGTCGTATTTACTTGCTCCGCTTACGGCTTTAAGCTCGTTCCGTTTGAATTTACCATTACCGATCCGTTCGTACTCGACATAGGGACGGGATATTCGGTCGTATGGGGAACCAATGCGGAATCTATCGGTTGGATTACTTACACAAAAAGCGGCGAAACCGAAGAGCAAATCGTTTGGTGCCACGACGAGGGCAACAAGCGTCTCGGCGTAATACATAACGCGCTTATCCCTTACGACGAATTTACCGACGCGGAATATAAGGTTCACGCGCAACGCAGTCACGGTACGGTGACTTTTGGAAATCATCTCGGCAAAACCGTCGATTCGGCTAAGACCTACCGGTTTACGGACGACAGAACCATAGACAATAAAGCTATAAATATAGCGTCGTTCTCCGATTGGCACGACCACGGCTATCTCGCTAAAGGCGCGTTCGACGAGATTGAAAAGGCAACGGGCAAAATCGACCTCTTGATCATGGGCGGCGACTATTCCGACTATTTTGTCAGCGAAAGCATGGTAGTGACTAACGTCATCAAGGCTGCGGCTTCTGTGACGGGCGGCACGATTCCGGTGATATTTATCAAAGGAAATCACGAAGCGCGCAACGACGGACTTGATAAGGTTTGGTCGAAGCTCGGTCTTGAAAAATCCTACTCTCAAGTCGATAGAAACGGGATCCTCTTTACTATCCTCGATATCGGCGAGGACAACAACGGCGGCGACGCCAACTACGAATACGGCGGCATGAATATCTTTGCGCAGTACGATCAAGAACAACTTGATTGGTACGAAAGTCTCAAGGGACACGAGACCGACCGCTACAATATCCTCCTTGCCCACGGTACACTCGGTAGCTTGACCGGATATTACCAAGACGCGTACGCCGCTCAAGCGAAAGCCATGAATACTAAAATTGTCGTAGGCGGACACACACACGCATCCAGATTGACGGAGTATCCGACAGCGGAGCATCCTGATTATCCGGTGTGTTACAATTTTGAGGACGGCGCACGCACGGACTTAAGCAATAGGATCGTTCCTCTCGACCTTATCAGAAAGCTCATGGATAAAAATTCCAAATTCGATTTCGGAAGCATCAAAAACTTGTTCGTCGAAAGCAACTACGTATTCTACGGCGGTTCGTTTATCCTTTCGGGAGATCGCTCTACAATAAGCTTTAGGGTCACCCGAAACAACGGTGATCTTCAGATGCCTATAACAGACGTGCTATCCAAATAACAACCAAAACGCTTAAATCGCGGCAAGCCGGAAGTTTCATGGCGGCTTGCCGCCCCATCTCCTTTTCTAAAAAATCAAGCGGCGGTTAAAAAACCGCCGCTTGATTTATTTACAGCCAAAGTCTGATACCTGCTTATTACCTTAATTTTCAACTTTCAACTCTAAACTTTCAACTTAAAAAAAGGGGTTCTAAAAATGAAACACAAAAAACTTCTCATCTCACTCACTGTCATTCTCCTACTCCTCGCCTCTCTCACGGTTACGGCGGGGGCTTTCGGCTATCTCGATCTCGGCTTTTCAAAAAGCGGAGGACGCATTTACGTCAACGGCGCGGAATTCTCCGGTACGTTAAAAGAGGCTGTCACTCTCGCGGGCGGCGGCGGTACGGTAGAGATCGAGGGGACCGTATACACAACTCCCGTCGGCGACCCCTCTCGCTCAAACGAGCCTATACTGCACGATATCACTATCAAGGGGCGTGACTTTAGCGCGGCTATCGTCCTAAAAAGCGGCTACTACGGGGATATCTACAACAAAACCGACGTCCTCACCGTCGCGGGCGCAAACGTCGCGATACGCGACCTCACCATAGACGGGGGCTTTAGGATAGACTTTCCGCTCCGCATATTCGCTTGGGCGGAAAACGTCAGCGTCGAGAACGTCACCGCAAGGCGCGGGACACGCGGCGCGGTCAACATTCTCTCCGACAAGAATATCTCGCTCAAAAACGTCCGCGCCGACGACGGCGCACAGAGCGGATTTTATTTGGACGGCGGCTTAGACGGCGCGGGGATTTCGTTTTTGGACTGCTCCACACGCGGAAATTTCCGCACGGGCGTCCTCGTCCGCAACTGCTACGGTGCGGTCGAAAACCTCGATTTATCGGGAATCACTTGTTTTGAAAACACCTTTTCCATAGAGGACAGAATCGGCGGCGGTATAAATAACAACGGAATAGCCTATCCGATGAGTATCCTCCTCCCTCCCAAAAACAAAGACGGCGAGCCGATCAAGACCGACGCCGCCGCCTATTTTAATGTAGAAAGACAATACCGCCATTACCGCTACGGTATCTCCCCCGCCGAATACGCGGGCGCGAAAGCGTTTATCGACGCTGAGCGGTACGGAATGAACACGCGCTTTTATTACCTCGACGAAAGCGTCGCCGCCTCCAACCGAACGGAAATCGAAACCGTCATACTCACGGAAACAAACGTATTCCCAAAAATCCAAAGTTTTTTTGCACGGTTGTTTCATACGGTAAAGAACTTCTTAAGTTGAAAGTGGAGAATTGAAAGTTGAAAAATAAGGATTTAAAAAAGTCGGTGTCATCTTGAGCTTTGCGAAAGATCCAAAACGTCAGCCGTACAACCATGATGCAAAAATAGGATTCTGATTATAAGCATTTCAGAAAAATCGTTTGAGATTTTTCGCTTTTACGGGACGATGAGGGCATCGTCCCCTACGGAATGACATCGACTTTTCTTTTATTCCGCAATTCTGCATTATGCATTAAAAAAATCCTTAATTTTCAACCTTCAACCTTCAATTTTCAACTTAAAAACTAACCGATTACCACAAAATCGTCGGTATAGAACTTCCTTTTATTCTCGACATAATAATTGACCATTTCCATAACCCTAAGCATACAATTCCCGACGGGAAAAATCAGAATAAGGAAAAAGCCGAAAGTCGGGAGCGTCAAGGTCAGCACAGAAATGACAATGGTTGTGTAGAGGAGCAGCGCGGAGGAAAACCGCATCGAAAAGCCTTGTACCTTTAGGCTTTGCTTTAGCGCGACAACGACCTTTTCGCCCTCCGCGACCCTTGGAACCCAACGCGATAAAAACGCGAATTTCACCGAAAACAAGCCGATAAGCATCGCTATCCCGATAGCCGCCGAAAAGATATTCAAAAACGGTGCGGTATAGCGGATAAAGAACCCCACCGCTAAAAAGATGAGTATCGTCGCCGCTCCCGAAACAAGCGTCTTTAGTCCCGCATAGCCCGCCGACCGCCCCATACGCGAAAACGCCGCGGGTAATAATTTTGAACGCATTTTTGCGGACATGTAGCCGCTTGCGGACGACGCGACTCCTATGTCAAAAAACGCCCGCAAAAAACCGATTAAAAACAGCAAAAAACCCAAAAACACATAGCTTAAATAGAGCTTTCCGCTGTGACTCGCAATGATCAGTGCGACCTCGTCCATCATTGCGCCGATGGTGTCCGCCGCCTTTGATACGGTATAAGAGCCGTTCAATACTTTTTCAACGGTAGCTCCTACCGCGTCGAGATATCCCGCGCCCATGATTTCATCATATATGGGTCTAAGCGTCGGGACTAATACCCCCGCGCCGATTGCCGCCGCAATCACTATCGCGGCAAGCGAATACAACAAGGTCTTAAAAACCAAATTGAGGTTTGAAAACGTGATAGAGAAAACATATTTTAAATACATAATTTATCCTTTTTTCTTCCAAATGCTTCTTTTATTGAGATCTTCACGCGAAAGCCCCGAAATGTCGTAGTAGACCGTATGGATCAAAACGGGTAGATAGATACCGAGAAACGCAAGTAACAGCGTGTTTGCAAGCGCGCCGCCCAAAGGCAGTTTTATCAAAAGAAAGAAAAGATACAAAAGCTCGTACCCCGCAAACGGCAGAAATACCGCGAAAAAAACCTCTGATTTTTTTTGTTTTTGGCGAATAGCGCGACCGATTGCGCCGAACGGCTTCATTCCCGTATAGGTCATGTATGCGGGCCAAATCAAAACTATCGTAAGCAGTACCAGCAAAAGTATAAAGACAATCAAAATCGTTATCAGCGAAAACGCAAACGACCAACCCTTTAGCCCGTTAAACGCAATCACCCAAAGATTGACGAGTAGCGACGCGGCAAAAAGACTGAATATCAATATGACTAAGCTAAAAAAGACAAATACCGCATACGCAAAAAAGTTTGCGTTTATACTCCGCGAAAACGAGACGTAATGAAAGTCGCCGACGTGCATGTCCCTATCGACAATCGCCGAAACATAGCTAAAAATAAGCGCGGCGACAATCACCGACAAGGGAATCAGCGCGGCTTTGTACCACACAAGCCCCGTCAACCGAATGACAATCGAACCGAAATAGTTTCCGCTCCCGAAAAAACCGAATAAAAATTCGTTACAAGTCGGTATCGGCGCGAAAAACGCCAAAAAGACCGCGGGCAATATCGTCAAGCCGAAGAGCTTCCAAAATTTGTTTTGACCCTTAAAATAGTCAAGGGTATAGACGACGTATCTCATAATCCTCTCAAAAATTTTATTATATCGGACGCGCTGTCGACGATGCCGACCACGCGGTTTCCTTTTAGTTCGGAACGTTTACCAAACCCGTACGCGGCGCACAAGCAGTCTATCCCGACCGTCTCCGCTCCTTGTACGTCAAAGCGCGTATCCCCTATCAAAAGACAATCCGTAGGCTTTTCACCCGATACATTGAGCGCGTAGCGCAAAACCTCGTCTTTTTCTACCCGTCCCGCCGCATAATCCGCGCCGAGTATTCTGTCAAAATAGCGGTGTATCCCAAACTTCCGCGCAAGCTCCTCCGATATCGCTTCGCTCTTTGACGTCGCGGTATAGATACGCTTTCCGTCGGCTTTTAGTATAGCAAGGACGCATTCTATTCCGTCGTAAAGCTTCGCGCAAAACTTCCCGTTTTTGTCGTAATGCTCTCTGAACGCTATGCGTGCCTCATCGAGAGTAACGCCCTCAAAAAAACGCTCGAGTGTAGTACTTATGGGCGGACCTATAAAGGACGGATCCGAGCTCTCCGCGTCGATCCCAAACCGCTTAAACACATATTTAAAGGTGTCGTATATTCCCTCGCTCGTGTCAAAAAGCGTCCCGTCTACGTCAAAAAATATCGCCTTATACTTCATAAAATTATCTCATCTCACAAATCCGTATTTCGTTGTCTTTTCGCCGTCGTTATTTTTCGCCGTCGTTCCTTTTTATAGGACGAATGTCCTCCGTAAAGCCTTGTCCCAAAACCTCCGTCGCGGGCATAGCGTACGCAAACGCGTCCTTGTCGGTCTCCTTTAAAATGCGGTGAAATTCACTGACTTGACGCTTGCGGACGACGCATTGGAGGACGGTGTTTTCAAGCCCCGTATACAGCCCCACGCTTTTAATCGAGGTGACGCCCCGATGAAGCTCGTTTATGACCCTCATGCCGAACTCCTTAGGCTTTTTGGTGATGACGGTAAAGGTCACCGCCGTCGTAAAGCCGTTGGTGATGATTTCCGACACCTTGCTCGTGACAAACAAGCTGACAAAGGAATACATGACGGGTACAAAGTCGTTAAAGACAAAGCCGCTGACCACGATGATTATCGAGTCAAAAGCCAAAATAAACCATGCGACGTTCGTTGCGGAATAACGCTTTTGAATGACCGCGCCCACCACGTCCGTACCGCCGCTTGAAGCGTTCACCTTAAACGTGAGCGCAAGGGATATACCCGCGAACGCGCCGCCGAATAACGATGCGAGCATCTTGTCCGCGCCCTCGTTTATACCGTATTGAGGGACGTTAAAGCGACCCATAAGCTCCACACCGACAGAAAGAAGCGCGATTACAATCGCGGTCTTTAAGGCAAAGCCCTTGTTCATCTTAAAAAACGCGAGAATTAAAAGCGGTATGTTTAAGACAAACAACATGATACTGACGTTTAATTTGAGAGGCGAATTATAAAGCATAGAAGCGATTCCCGTCACCCCGCCCGGCGCAAATTTATTCGGCACGGTGAAAATATATACGGAAATACACCTCATAAGCGCGGCAAATACCAAAATCCCCGCGTTTTTTGTAAAAAGAAACCCCTTACTTTTTTTGTTTATCGTCATAACTTTTTTGCCCGCCGTAAAAAACGACCCTCTCCCTACCGCCGAAGCCTCTGATTCAAGTTCCCTTTATTGCATTTTATCACAAGATAGAGGAAAAGTCAAGGGTTTGAATATCAAGGAATGCAGAATGCAAAATGACGGATTTTTGAACTAACAAGAATTTCTTGTGAGTTGTGCGTAAGCACACATTGAATAATAGGTGTCATTCTGAGCTTGCGAAGAATCTCAAACGATTTCCAAGAATCCCATAAAACAAAAAAACAAATATTGGCATGTTTTTGCACTCTGCAACGGTAACGAAATTCCCCAATGGATAGGGTGTCGACAAGTGGTTAAACTACGGTGTGTAGGCGAACTTGCTCGACGGGGTAATTAATAAAAACAACGAATGCTCTTAACTGCTCCGTTGTTTTTTGTTGTTCAATCCTTTATTTTTGTCGATGCTATGCGTTCCAAATTATTTTAGCGAAACAATCAATTCTCCAACGGTTGTCCATACCTCGCCTCAATATCTCTTACTTAATCATACGCTTCTTCAATAATCGTATCAAACCAATTGTAATATTTTTCCAAATCGTCTTTAGCTTCTTTTAACGAAAGAATTCCCTTTTTTTCATCAAGTTTCGCCTTTACTGCCTTTAATGCTGCATCATGTTCATTGCCTCGCTTAATCACTGTTGCATAAAAAGACATAACTCCTCTCGGATGAATAAATCTATAGCAATCGGCATTTGCTACAATTTCAGCTTCAAGTGAAGCAAACGGCACTTTTCCGTGATGTGCCTCCACGCAATTTACAAGCTGTGTAAATAACGGTTCTTGTACTCCAAATGAATGTAATAATTCCTCGGTAAACTGTTTGCATATTTCAACATGTTGCGGTTGTTTACCCTCTTTTGCGCTTTGACCCAATTTGATGTCCATTAAAGCAACCCCTGCCCTAACAACATCAACATCGACTCTTAGCCTTTTTGCCAATTCAATGCCGTACTCTAATGATAAATCATAATGACGTTTTGTCGGCAACCCGAATTCTTCGATTTCTTTTTTTGCAACATACTCAATGTTATCTGCTAATTCTTTGTTTGTCATATTGTTTGACCTCCGTTTAAGTTGATTTCAACGCATTTCTTAAAATAATCTAATCCTTTTTTGAATGCAATATCTACTTCTTGTGTCCCCAAAGAAAAAACTTCCGTTCCCAAATCTTTTCTTCCCCGACATGGGGTAAGTATTCCATCGGTGCTTAACGTAATTGAAAGCGCGCCACTATCACACGGATAATACGAACATTTTTCTTTACAAAATGTAAAATACAATTTGTTTGGCGTTAGCGAGTCACGAACGGCATGATCTATAAGTAACACCTTGTTTCTTCCGTTACTATAACTCAGCATAGATACTCCCGCTCCGGATGCAAGTCGTTCCGATGAATTGTGTTGCAAATTGTTATTAAGCCAATCATATACAACTCTTACCGCAACACTATTTTGTGTCTTAATATTATCATAAAAGCTTGAAGTTGTCAACAACTTCATGTCTATGCCTTTCTCTAACACAAATTTTATTACATCAATAACACTTTTAGGCGATTGATTGTATATTACCGTATTGATTTCAACGTAAAAATTTTGCCGTATAGCCTCATCAATATTATTGAGTAATATCAACAACTCTCCGTGTTTTGTAATATCATTATATTCTTTTGCATCTATACTGTCAAGACTTATTTTTAAAATCAAACGATCTTTATAATTTTTGAGCCAATATAAATTTTGAGCCAACAACAAACCGTTTGTATTTAACACTAATCTCTTAAAAAAATCTCCGCAACGATTAATGAGACGTTCCACTCGTTCCGGAAATAAAATGGGCTCTCCGCCCGTAAATCTAACTAATTTTATTCCGGCATTTTTTGCCAAATCAATCAACCTTTCAGTAACCTCAATGTCAAAATTCTGTTTTCCCTTTGCGAGATTTTCCCCATATGGAGGACAATATTGACACTGTAAATTACAGCTATCGGTTATATTGATTACCAAAGAAGGTAGTACTTGCTGACATTGTTCCGTATTATTCAAAACATATCCCCCATTTATTTTCTTTTGCAACGCGCTGATAATCTTCTATTTTTTCTATATGCCGCCAACCGCCTTCATAAACCACCGCATTCATTTTTTCATTCTTAACTAATTTTTGATATATTACCTTTTCAACCATACCACTGTAATTTCCATCAAAATTATCGATAAAATCATTTTTGTTATAAATTGCAGCACCTAAAAATGTATATGGAAAACGCTCGTCTCTTTCTGACAAATCAATAGCTTTTATATGTTCCTTTTCAACATCCATCTGCGCATGCGTTAAATGAATATTCTTATTGGAAATTAACGCAACAGTTCCTAAGTGGTTCGAGTGATATTTTCGATTAAGGTTTACCAAAAGGTTTGGATGGAATAAAATGTCTCCGTGCACATAATAAAATGTATCCGATAAGCTATTTAATGAATGACATATCGCGTCATATGTAGATTGAAAATTGCCCTCGATATAACATATTTCAATATCAAAATCATTCCCATCTTTAAAATAATCCTTAATCTGCTCTTTCAAATAATCTACCGCTATTACTACCTTATTGCAGCCCACCGATCTAAGTGATTCTAAAACATAATACAACAACGGCTTCCCGTCCCAAATAGGCAACATGCATTTTTGCTTTGTCAGACTAATTTCTCCTAATCTCGTTCCTTTTCCACCCGCAGTTATAAATGCACACCTAAGCGGCGGCTGATACTTAAACGGCTTGAAGTCCCCTACGGCAGACAACAACTTGTTCTCCTTACTATACTCGATTATATCTAACACATCGGCTAAATAATTTATAACAAAATCAGGAGTATAACCGCTAAAAACAGATACTTGCTTATCTTTTAGCAGTGCCGTGTTAATATGACAATATTGCGCCCCTTGAATGTCGTTATCATATCGATCCCCGACCATCAGAACTTCATTCGGAGAAAAATCTTCGGATTTTAAAGCATACTCAAACATAAAACCATCGGGCTTGCGAAAGGGCGTTTCACTTGATATGACATAATCTTTAAAATAACGATTTAGTGAATATTTATGTATTAGCCTATGAATACG
>JAITOQ010000127.1 GCA_031289865.1 Clostridiales bacterium | reverse complement strand
AAGACCCTTTCGAGACATTGATTAGCTTTATCATTTCCGCCAACAACAACATACCGCGTATCCGTATGATTATCGAAAGACTTTGCGAGGCGGTAGGCAAGTCTATTGCGGGCGGCTTTCATGCGTTTCCTACGGCGGAGGAAATGAAAGACCTTGACGAAGAGTTTTACAGTCGTATCGGTGCGGGCTACCGTGCCTCGTACCTTGTCAAGACGGTTAAGGCGATAAACGAGGGGTTTGACCTCTCCGCGCCTTATTCTATGGAGACGGAGGACGCTCATCGTTATCTTTTGGGGCTTTGCGGGGTCGGGCCGAAGGTAGCGGATTGTATTTTGCTCTTTGCATACGCCAAAGGCGACGTCTTTCCCGTCGATACATGGATTAAAAAATCCGCGAAAGCGTATTTTAAAATCGAAAGCGACGATATTACCAAGATACGCAAAGAACTGATTTCGCTCTTTCACGGCGATTCGGGCGTGGTACAACAATATATCTATTATTATATCAGAAACAATCAAAGCCCTTTATCGGGCGATTCATTAAAATCATAGCGGAGGTTATTATGTCAGAAAAAAATATTGCGGTTCTCATCGATACGCGGGGTTGCGACTTCAGTGTGGACGATTTTCACAGTTTGTTTGCCGAGTTATTAAAGCGCGGCGAGGTCGGTTGCGTGCGGTTTTATAATTACGACGGGACGGACGAAAAGCTCAACGAATTTATCAAGATTTACGATTACGAAGTCTTGCCGTCTACGCGGTATTCAAACACTTTAGACTCTCGTATAGTTATCGACTGTCTGTCGCTCTTAAATCAAGGCGCGGATTCTATCGTTTTGGTGAACGTCAGTGACGACGAAGTATTGATCGGATACTTGACGGAATCGGGAGTCAAGGTTTTTGCAATCAAATGTCACAGCGTCCCTCACGAAATATACGCGCTCTATAACGGGGTGTACATGCTGATCGACCGCTATTTAGACGGAGGTAGATTTGAGCTTCAAGACGCTGCCGCGGCTGCGGCTTACATCGGCAAGAATACGTCCGAAACAAAGACCGAGCTTGTAATACGCGAAAAAACCACCGTCGTGACGGAAGAAAAATCCGAACTTGACTCTGAAATTCAGTCAAAAAAGAAGGATCTTTTCGCTTCTATCGAACGCATTTTAAAGGAAGAAAAGCACGACTTTGACGAAACCGCCGAAATTAAGATAGAGATAGTCTATCGCGACGGGCGCAAAGAGGCTTTTTCATCTGTGATTTCACATGCGGGAGAAAAGCTTGCGGGCGCGGAAACGTCGGATACCGAATACAGCGACGCGTTCAAAAAGATCACGGCGTATAGATTTGCGGAAGAAAAAACCACCGACAGCTTTTTAACGACCGAAGTAAAACCCGTTCCCGCGGCAGTCGAGGTTGAAGCAAAGACCGAGTATATCGGCGAATGTATCTACATAGACAACCGCCGAGTGACAGACGACGAGATTATTGAAACCTTCAGACGGTTGCTCCGCACGGCTTGATTTGAAGAATCCAAAACGACAAAGCTTGTCAATATTGCAAAACAACAGAGAGGTATCTTTTATATGGCAAAAGTAGAATTTAAAGAAGCGCTTTGCAAAGGGTGCGCGCTTTGCGTAATCGCGTGTCCCAAAAAAATCATATCGGTGTCCGACCGTTCCAACGAAAAAGGCTATTTTGTCGCCGAAGTCAATGACAACAGCCTATGTACGGGCTGCGCGGCTTGCGCTACCATGTGTCCCGACGTAGTGATAGACGTATATCGGTAAGGTGAATTACAATCAATAAATATTAAAGCAATAGGTAATAAGTAACAAGTAATAAGTAAGGTTATTATATAATTATCCGCACCTATTACTTATTACTTGTTACCTATTACTTATTGCACGTTATTCCGTAAAAAACAAAAAAAAATATAAAAAAGGACAGGAGAGAAGAATGAGCGAAAGAATCCTTATGAAGGGAAACGAAGCTATAGCGGAAGCCGCCGTTAGGGGCGGCTGCAGATACTTTTTCGGGTATCCTATTACGCCGCAAAACGAAATTCCGGAGTATATGGCAAAGCGGCTGCCCGAGGTTGGCGGCGCGTTTATCCAAGCGGAAAGCGAAGTAGCCGCGATAAACATGGTATACGGCGCGGCGGGCGCGGGCGGTCGGGCGATGACCAGCTCTTCGAGTCCGGGGATCAGCCTCAAACAAGAGGGGATTTCTTATATTGCGGGCGCGGAGCTGCCTTGCGTTATAGTCAACATGGTTCGTTCCGGACCGGGGCTTGGCGGGATTCAGCCCTCCCAAGGCGACTATTTTCAGTCTGTAAAGGGAGGCGGTCACGGCGATTACAGAATGCTTGTCTACGGACCGTCGAGTATTCAAGAGGCGGTCAATATCATCTACAAGGCGTTTGACAAAGCCGACGAATACCGTATACCCGTTATGATTTTGGGCGACGGAGTGTTGGGTCAGATGATGGAACCCGTCGCGCTACCCGATGCGATCGACGTTTCCGCGCTCCCCAAAAAAGAATGGGCGACTGACGGAACGAAGAGCGGCGCGGAGCGGAGGATTATCAATTCTCTATATATCGAAGCCGACGTTTTGGAGGGCATGAACAACAAATTTAAAGCCCTTTACGAGAAATTAAAAGCGGAAACCGCGCACGAGACATATCTTGCGGACGATGCGGAGATTATTTTGACGGCGTTCGGGATCACGGCGCGCATTGCAAAAAGTGCGGTCGATCTCCTCCGCGAGCAATGTGTAAAGGCGGGCTTGATTCGTCCGATTACCTTGTATCCGTTTCCGTCGGATGTTTATGCAAAATATGCGGCGAAAAAAAATGTAAAAAAGTTTGTCACCCTTGAGCTAAACCTTGGACAGATGGTCGAGGACGTGCGTCTTGCGGTAAACGGCAAAAAGCCCGTCGAGTTTTACGGTAGATCGGGCGGCAACATTATGACCCCGGAGGAAGTCGTTCGGGAAATTTTAAAGAGGATATAGGTGCGAAAATAATGCAACAAGTATTTAAAAAGTCAAGTTTACTGACGGATACGCCCTTTCACTATTGCCCCGGCTGTACGCACGGTATCGCTCACCGCTTGACTGCGGAGGCGATTGAGGAATTAGGCGGTAATCAAGGGGTGATAGGGATTGCGCCCGTCGGTTGCGCGGTATTCGCGTACAATTATTTTAATTGCGACATTCAGCAAGCGGCTCACGGCCGTGCGCCAGCGGTCGCGACGGGTATCAGACGCGTCTGTCCCGACAAAATTATATTTGTGTATCAGGGCGACGGCGACCTTGCGAGTATCGGCATGGCGGAAACCGTTCATGCGGCGGCAAGAGGCGAAAATATCACGGTTATTTTTATCAACAACGCTATTTACGGCATGACGGGCGGGCAAATGGCTCCGACCACTTTAATAGGACAAAAATCTACTACAAGCCCCGCCGGCAGAACCGCGGAGCTGCAAGGGAGCCCGATACGCGTCAGCGAAATGCTTGCGACCTTAGACGGCGCGGCATACATTGCGCGAGTATCTCTCCACGACCTAAAAAGCGTGATAGCCGCAAAAAAAGCCATTAAAAAAGCCTTTGATTATCAAGTTGCCAAAAAAGGCTTTTCGATGGTCGAGGTGCTTTCCACTTGTCCTACAAATTGGGGAATGTCGTCGGAAGCGTCTATGGATTATGTAAAAAACGAGATGACAAAAGTTTACCCGCTTGGGACTTTTAAGGAGATAGGATTATGACGGAAAAGATTATTATTGCGGGGTTCGGCGGTCAAGGCGTCTTGAGCCTCGGACAATTTTTAGCATATTCGGCAATGTACGAAAACAAAGAGGTCACATGGCTCCCGTCATACGGACCCGAAATGAGAGGGGGTACGGCAAACTGCTCGTTGGTCATCTCCGACAAAGCCGTCGCTTCACCGCTCATCGAAACTCCCGATTGTTTGATCGCGCTAAACAAGCCGAGTTTGGATAAGTTTATCAATAATGTAAAAGTCGGCGGTACGGTGATCATCAACAGCTCGATTATAAAGGAAAAAATCGAAAGAACGGACGTAAACGCCATCTATCTCGAAGCGAACGAAATCGCCCAAAAGGCGGGCAGTGTAAAAGCCGCAAACGTCGTCGTTCTCGGCGCATACGTCGCCGCGTCAAAGCTCTTTCCTAAAGAATCCGTAAAAGGCACAATCGCAAAAATCTTCAAGAAAAAACCGAACGTCATTCCGATGAATTTGGAAGCCTTTGAATTAGGATACGCGGCTATTTAATGCAGAATGCAAAATGCAGAATGCAGAATGGCGGATTTTATGCAAAATGCAAAATGCAGAATGCAAAATGCAGAATGGCGGATTTAAAAGAAAAGTCGGCAATACTCTTGTAGGGGACGATGCCCTCATCGTCCCGAAACCGTATAAAAAGGGTGTCATTCTGATCTTGCGAAGAATCTCAAACGCCGGCAGTGCAACCTCTAATCCGAAAAGTCGGTGTCTATCGTAGGGGACGCCCTCATCGTCCCGCAAAAAACAACCATTATACATTGGACACGGACAGCCGAAATTCCCTCGGGGGAGGGGTGACCCACGGGTCGGGGTTGGTTTAAAGTATTCTAAAAAACGGTGTTTTTTAGAATACCATGCGAGGTTATGTATTACGAAAAGCATCGTTTTTCAGAACACTATGCAAGATAAAACTCCAAAAACCAATAAAAAGAGGTGTTTTATGGAAGAAATCCAACCTACATACAACCGCCGAAAATCAACCGTCGGCACGATAGTGCGAACTGTAATCCTTTTGGCTTTTGTCGTCGCGGTGGTTCTTATCTCGCCGTGGCTTATGAAGCGTATCTTTGATGTTTATTGGCAAAATGTTTTATGGGCATTCCTAATTATCGCATTTCTTTACGGGCTGATGATCGTCGCTGTGATAGTCCTTTGCAAGACGGAAAAACAAAAAATCTCCGCTCTCGGCTTTACTAAAAAACATCTTCCGAGTCAGATATTGATCGGGTTGGGTTTTGGTGTCGGGTTGTTCTTAATTTTGGGGTTAGCTCCCGTCTTGCTTAAAATTATGTATGTAGATTCCTCGCCTTGGTCGGCATTAAATCTCGTCTATGCCGTTTACAAATTTGCAATCGTGGGCGTAGGGGAGGAGTTAGTTTTCCGCGGATATGTTCAAACTCAAATCGACAAAGTAAGTCCGCGCAAATTCATAGCACCTATAGTGACGGCGGTATTATTCGGACTTTGGCATATCTTTAACGCAAATTGGTGGATTGTCATAGTCGCCACAGTCGTCGGTTTACTCTTCGGATTTGCACGCGTATACATAAAGCGTTGCTCGTTGCTTTCCGTCATGATTGCTCACGGTCTATACGATTTCTCCATAGTTATGCTTGCGTGGATATTCTAAAAATAGGTTAGAGTATTCTAAAAAAGACTGTTTTTTAGAATACTATGCAAGATAAAAAAATAAAAAATAGGGCGGCAAAAATGCGTTTTAAAATCCTCTGTAAATACGGAAAATATCCATCAAAATTCGGCGGCACATCCTCCTTTTTGATAAACGACGGTGAAACCAACGTAGTTTTGGATATGGGGAGCGGTTCGGCGATTGCGCTCGACGCTCATGTCCCTTTTCAAAAGGTGAGCGCGATAGTTTTGTCGCATCTCCATTTTGACCATATTTCCGATTTGTTTTCGCTCGTCTATCGATCGCGTGAGACAAAAATTCCCGTCTATTTGCCCGAATCACCGAAAGAGATTTTTGACATAATAGAAGGCACGAACGCGTTTGACCTCTATCCGATAAAAGACGGCATGACCGTCAATATCGGGTCGGTTCTTTTAAAATTTTGTAAAATGACACACCCCGTAGAAACTTACGCAATACGCGCCGAATGCGGTAAAAACGTGCTTGTCTATACCGCGGACACCACATACAACGAGAATATCGCGCCTACTATCCGCGGCTCACGATACGTCTTTGCGGACGCGTGTGTAAGGGGTGAGGAGCATACAAAGTATTCACCTCACATTTCAGTCAAGGAAATTGCGCGTATAACCCGTGAGGCGGGCGCGGAAATTGTCCTCATACACCTTCCTCCCGTATCGGACAACGGTGATATTTTGCGCGAAGCCCTTTCCGAAAATCCCGCGGCAAAATTAGGTGAAACCGATATTTGGTATGAATTTTAAGGTATAACAAAACAAAAATAGGAGCATACAAAAAATGATCACACACGTCGTACTGTACAAATTAAAAGAAAACACCCCCGAAATCAGAAAAAAAATGGTAGAAAATTTTTATTCCATGAAAGGGAATATCCCCGCGCTTTTGGACATAGAGGCGGGCGAGGATTTTTTACACGTCGAGAGGAGCTTTGATATCGCGCTTGTTTGTAAGTTTGAGAGCCGCGAAGGCTTTGCCGAATATCAAGCGCACCCCGTTCATCAACCCGTAAAAAAATACGTTCATTCCGTGGTGGAAAAATCCCAATCTGTGGATTTTGAAAATTAAGGTTTTATGCCGAAAATACTTTCGTTTGAAAAAAACAGCGTTTTAAAAAAATACGGTTTAAAGGCGGGCGATGAATTGACCGCCTTTGACGGATATCGGTATGTTGACGATCTCGACTACCTTTTTTTTGATGCGAAAGAGGATTTTACCGTAACTTATTTGAGGAGCGGAGAGAGTATTACGGTTAGGATTAAAAAAGACGGCGATCGCTCTATGGGCGCGGTACTTGAGGATGTTCCTATCGAACCGATCGAATGCAGAAACAAATGCGTATTTTGTTTCGTCGACCAAATGAAAAAAGGAATGCGCGAAACCCTCTATATAAAGGACGACGACTACAGACTCTCCGTGATCA